>JBBQST010000481.1:0-3257 GCA_038213625.1 Thermoflexales bacterium | reverse complement strand
GGGAGGGGAGCACATCCCCCACCCTGAAAGGGAGGGGTTAGGGGTGGGTTCTTCACCAGTGACAGTGTCAAGTCGCGACTTATTGTTAGGGTGCTTTCCCGCTAAAGTTGGGAGAGCCACAAAAACAAACCCGGCTTCTTCATGAGGCCAGGCTTGCTAAATTTCCCACCCATTCACCCTTTCACATCTTCATCCCTTCGTCCTCACTCCTCGCTCTCCGCCTTCCCGGCCAGCTCGGCCTTGTGCTTGGCCACAATCGGCTGCATCAGGCTCGCTGGCACGGTGGCGTAGTGGTCGAACGCCATGTCGTAGAAGCCACGGCCCCCGGTGACGCTGCGCAGGTCGGTGCCGAAGCGCTGCATCTCGGCCAGCGGCGCATGCACTGTCAGCACGGTTTTGTTGGCCAGGTTGTCCATGCCCAGAATCTGGGCGCGTTTGGTTTTGAGCTGACCCATCACATCGCCGGCGCAGTTCTCTGGCACCGTGATCGTGAATAAATACACCGGCTCCAGCAACATCGGGTTGGCCTGTTCAAAGGCCTCGCGAAAGGCCGTGCGCGCGCAAATCTCGAACGCAATCGGCTTGCTATCCACAGCGTGTTCCTTGCCATCCATCACGATGCATTTGATGTCGCTAATGGGATAGCCCGCGATCACGCCGGTCTCCAGCGCCTGCCGAATGCCCTTGTCGATGCTGGTTTCGTAGGATCGGCTCACCGCCCCGCCGTAAACTTTCCACTCAAGCTCATAGCCCTTGCCCGGCTCGTTCGGCTCCAGGCCCACTTCCAGCTCGGCGAATTGGCCCGCGCCGCCGGTCTGCTTCTTGTGGCGATGCCGCGCCTGGCCGTGTTTGGTAATCGTCTCGCGGTAGCTGATGCGCGGTAGCGTCGTGTCCACATCCAGCTTGAACTTGCTGTGTAAATGGTGCACCGCCACATCGATGTGCGCCTGACCCAGACCGAGCAACAACTGCTCCCTGGTGTTCGGGTCGTTGACATAGCGCAGGCTGGGGTCCTCTTCACACAGCCGCAAAATGCTGGCGCTGAGCTTGGCGGCATCGTCCTTGGTCTTGGGGTGCACGGCCACCGCAAACAGCGGGTTGGGAAACTGAATCGGCTCCAGCGCACAATCGTGGCCGCGGTCGCACAGCGTGTCGTTGGTGTGCACGTTTTGCAAGCGGGTGACCGTGCCGATATCGCCCACATGCAACATCGGCACAGCAATCTGCTCCTTGCCGCGCTGCACAAACAGTTGGGCCAGCCGCTCCTCGGCACCAGTGCGGTGGTTCATCAGGCGTGTTTCGTTGCCTTTCACCGGCCCTTCAATCACCCGAAAATAGCTAATCTTGCCCACGAACGCGTCGGCCGTGGTCTTGAACACAAACAGCACATTGCCGTGCTGGCCATCATCCGGATCAGCCCCCATATCAAACGGCATGGGCGCGTAGTTCACCAGCGAGAACAACATGGCGTGCGCGCCTACGCCGGGTGGGGTGCCGCCGGTGGCCGCGCCAGTAGCGGCGCAAAACACAGGCACAAACGTGCGCAACCGAATGGCGCTGCGCAGGCCGCGAATAAATTCCTCGTCGGTGAGCGCGCCCTCGGCGAACCACTTCTCCATCAGCGCATCCTCACCCTCGGCTGCGGCCTCCATCAGCTTATCGCGCGCGGCATCGACCTCGGCCTGCATATCTGCGGGAATATCGGTCACATCGCCATTGGGGCCTTTGAGAAACTTGCGGCTGACCAGATCGATCACGCCCTCGAACTTGTGATTTGCGCCGACCGGCAGCATGAGCGGGACGATGTCCTGATGAAATGCATCATGCAACTGGGCCATCACCTCGGCAAAGTTGGCGTTCTCGCGATCCATGCGGCTGATGAGCACGGCTCTGGGAATATCAGCCTCGCCCACCGCTTGCATGGCGAGCTCGGTGCCGACCTCAACGCCGCTGACGGCGTCCACAAAAATGAGACCCAAATCAGCCACGCGAGCGGCACTGCGCACCTCGCCCGCAAAATCGGCATAGCCGGGGGTGTCGATGAGGTTGATCTTGTAGTCTTTCCACTCAATGGGAATGAGACTGAGGCCGAGGGATTGTTTGCGGCGTTTCTCTTCGTCGTCGAAGTCCGATGTGGTGCTGCCGTCTTCGACTTTGCCCATGCGGGTGGTGGCGCCGCTGGCAAATAACAGAGCTTCTGCAAAGGTGGTCTTGCCGCTCGAATTGTGTCCCAGCAAGGCCACGTTGCGTAATCTGGCGGTTGGATACTCTTTCATCGAAAGCCTCCTTCACGGGAATCTTTCCCGGGAATTATTCTCGAGAAATAAACTCCAGAAGATGAGATTCCAGAACCGGCGGCCGCTGGTCTCCGGCCTGGTATTCAATTGTTTTGGCTCACTGGTGAAAGCCTCTCAATCTGTCTTGCAGTCGGGAGCCAATGAGCGTAGAGAGATTGTAGACCCGGGTGCGGAATCGGGAAACAGAGGATGTAAGTTCGTCAACGTAGACGTAGACGTTCACGTAGACGTTTACGTAGACGTTCACGATTACGATTACGATTACGAACTTACGCTACAGCCAGCATTTGCAACCCCTTTATCCACACAGGACTCACCTAGCTTGCGCATTGAAAACCCCAGCTTTCGCGTTTGCATCTTCACATTTACAAGCCGTTCTTCTACAATGTATTAGAACAATTGTTCTACAAACATTGCAGGAGCGTGCATGACCCGAAGCCAAAAACCACCCACAAAAACCGCTCGTCCGCCCAGGCGTAAAACAACACACGTGCCATCGTCGCGGCCTACACCGGCGCGCCCTTCTAAAACGCAGACGCTGATGAAAGTCTCGTCCGGCGAGGGCTGGCGCAATTGGGTGACGGTGCGGGTGCCGGCGTGGTTATTGTTGGGCTGCGCGTTGCTGGTATTGGTGTGCGTCCTGACCCTGCTTTTCTCGCCCGATTTCGCGGCGCGGGTGGCGGTGGCCGTCTATGAATTCATCCAGCATTTCACGAGCGGCCAAAAGTAGTGCGCGACTAGAAATCTGACGTGTTATACACGTCAGACTTCTGCATGTTACGGTGCCTCCAGAATCAACGTCACCGGCCCATCGTTCTCGGGTGCATTCTCAAAAAGTGGCAATCTTCATTTCCAGCCTTGTTTTGTGCTGGATTTCCGTAGGGGCGAGTCTGAGACCCGCCCCATAGGCACGAAAATAAGGATCACGAATGCGAAAATCCACCAAAACGCCAGGATTGA
>JBBQST010000480.1:0-3266 GCA_038213625.1 Thermoflexales bacterium | reverse complement strand
GAGCACGGCAGCCTGGTGGTGCAGCGCGATGCCGAACCTGTCCATGTGCCAGCCTATCCCGTGCAAGCCATCGACACCGTCGGGGCCGGCGATGCGTTTAGCGGTGGGTTGTGCGTGGCATTGGCCGAAGGCCGGCCGCTCCTCGAAGCCGTGCGCTGGGCCTCAGTCACGGCCGCGCTCTCGGTCACTCACATCGGGGCCATCCCCGGCCTGCCCACCCGCGACCAGGTCGATGCACGATTTCGCACGTGGCATCAGTAACCAGATAACCCATCCTCTCTACAATCACTCTTTAATGCAGACGCAAATGCAACCCCCATTTCGCAAGACCACCCAGACCCTCGCACCCGTTCGGCATCAACCCTTGGCTGATGGTCAATACGACATCTATCCCAGTTTTGACATCGGCCCCGACAAGATCCAACTCGGCATCGCGGCATTGGCCCAGACACTCCAACGCCATCAGCGCGTTCAGCTCGATGGCTACGGCGGCGTGCTATGGCAGGATCTGCGCAAGAAGCTCGATCAGCATTTCGCCGCGCTTGGTCTGAAGGCGCACTGGATATCCATTGATGATGCGTTGAAAACGTCCGATCAAATCGAGTCGCTTGTAGCGCCTTTTCTCGGTGGCAATGACCCTGTGTTTGGCACACGCTTCACCGGCTCGTTGGGCGATTTCTTTAATCAAGATCGATTGCAGGGAATTCAGCCTGATGCGAATGCCGATCTCGCCATCGTGTATGGCTGCGGCGCCGCGCTGGTGAATTGGGCGGACAGCGCATTGGTCTATGTCGATGTTCCCAAGAACGAGATTCAATTTCGCTCGCGCGCCAAATCAGTGACTAATCTGGGAGCGACGCAAGACCTCGATCCCAAAGCCGCTTACAAGCGCTTTTACTTTGTGGATTGGCCCGCGCTCAATGCGCACAAAGCGGCGCTGTTGCCGCGCATCGATCTGTTCGTGGACGGCCAACGCCCTGATGAGCTCATATTCATAGCCGGCGCAGACTTCCGGGCCGCGCTGGCGAGCATGAGCCAAACCTGCTTTCGCGTGCGGCCGTGGTTCGAGCCAGGCCCATGGGGCGGGCAGTGGATCAAACAGCGTATGCCGCAGTTGTCGCAAGCCGTGCCGAACTATGCCTGGTCGTTCGAGGCCATCCTGCCCGAGAACGGCCTGACCTTGCGCAGTGATGACGTGCTGCTCGAAGCTTCATTCGATTGCCTGATGTTTCAACACCAGCGTGAGGTGTTGGGGGACGCCGCCGATCACTTTGGCACCGAGTTCCCGATCCGCTTCGATTTTCTCGACACGTTCGACGGCGGCAACCTCAGTGTGCAGTGCCACCCTCGCCCCGCTTACATCAAACAGCACTTCGGCGAGAACTTTACCCAGGATGAGACCTACTACATGCTGGATTGCACGCCAGACGCACAGGTGTATCTGGGCTTTCGCGAAGGGGTGCAGCCTGCGGAATTTCGAGCCGCGCTGGAGCAGAGCTTTCGCGAGGGCACGCCGTTCGAGGCAGAGCGCTTTGTCAACATCGAGCCGGCCCACAAGCACGATCTGTTTCTGATTCCCAACGGCACCCTGCATTGCTCCGGCAAAAACGCGTTGGTGCTGGAGATCAGCGCCACACCCTATATCTTCACCTTCAAGATGTATGACTGGTTGCGCCTGGATCTGGACGGCAAGCCGCGCCCGCTCAACATCGACCGCGCCATGGATAACCTGTATTTTGAGCGGCAGGGGCTGCGCGTCAAAGATGAGTTAATCGCCAAACCCCAGGTTATTGAGCAGGGTCCAGACTGGCAACTGGTGCACCTGCCGACCCATCGCGAACATTTCTATGATGTGCATCGCATCGAGTTTGCCAGCAGCTTTGAGTGCGAATTACACAACCAATGCCACGTGCTCAATCTGGTTGAAGGCACGTCAATTCGGGTGGAAACCACCGACGGCCGCGGCCAGTCATTTAGCTTTGCCGAGACCTTTATCATCCCAGCCGCCGCCCAACGCTATCGCCTCATCAACACCGGCAACACGCCGGCCAAGGTCATCAAAGCCTTTGTCAAACCCGAATTTTCAAGCGGAGATTTAGCATGAACATCGCCCTCGCATTGGATATTGGCGGTAGCCATGTCACGGCCGCAGCAGTTGATCTGGAGCATCGTGCCATCATCGAAACCAGCCTCACCCGCCTCGATGTGTCACAAGACGCAGCAGCCAATGTGCTGGTGCAAGCCTGGGCTAACGCCGCGCAAACAGCCTCGCAAGCGATACCGGCCGCAACTGTCCAGCACATCGGCATCGCCATGCCAGGGCCGTTCGACTACACCCACGGCATCTCGCTGCTGCAGCACAAGTTTGCCGCCGTGTATCAGCACAACATCGCCGACGATCTGCGAACCTTCTGGGCAGGCGCTCCGTTGACAGGGCCGCTAAAAGCGGTGCCAATTTACTTTGCCAACGACGCGGCAGCATGGGCGCTGGGAGAATGGTGGGGCGGTGCCGCGCAGGATCAAGCGCGCGTCATCGGCATCACTTTGGGTACCGGCTTTGGGAGCGGCTTTGTGGCCAATGGGCATATCGTGACTGAGGGCGAACGCGTTCCACCCGGCGGCGAATTGTGGAATGCGCCCTATCAAGGCGACATCGCTGAGAACTTTGTGGCCGGCGCAGCCATTCAGCGCGCGTATGCCACACGCACCGGCCATGCAGTGCTGGTGAGCGAAATCGCACAGCGCGCTGGCACAGGCGACGCCGCCGCGCGAGCTGTGTTCTCCGAGATGGGTCAGCACCTGGCCCACATTTTGCAGCCGTGGGTGCAGCGCTTCCAGCCCGATTGCCTCGTTGTAGGCGGCAACATCGCCCGTGCCTGGGATCATTTTCACGCCGCATTGGAAGCGGGTTTGCCCACGCTCACCTGCCGCCGCACCGAGCAGTTTGAGCAATCCAGTTTGTTGGGCGCGGCCGCACTTGGGTTTAATCGCTGACACAAATCAGCAGACGTTATGAGGAATGCCGTCGCCATAAAAGAGTAACTACTCAGGCCTTTTGGACAGGATGAACAGGATTTACAAGATTGGGAGAGGATTTCCATCCTGTAAATCTTGTAAATCCAGTCTCAAAATCCGGGGCTGAGCAGTTACATAAAAGAGGCTCTCCCAACTTTAGCGGGAAAGCACCCTAACAATAAGTCGCGACTTGACAATGTCACTGTTGAAGAACCCACCCCTAACCCCTCCCTTTCAGGGAGGGGGATGTG
>JBBQST010000479.1:0-3272 GCA_038213625.1 Thermoflexales bacterium | reverse complement strand
TCTCACGCCCGCACTCCGGCACTACGCCCCGCTCGCGCTCATCCTCGCGCTGGCGGCCTTCCTGCGGCTCTACCAGCTCGACCTCATCGACTTGCGTTTCGATGAGGCTTCGGCGTTGCAGTCGGCGCTGGGCATTGCGCGCGGCCAGTGGTTGCTGGTGGCACCCTTTAGCGGCAGTGTGGCCAATCACCCGCCGGCCTATCTCTACCTCATGGCGCTGCCATATGTGTTTACGCGAGAGGTGCTGGCTGTGGCCGCATATCGCGCTTTACTCGATGTGGCGGCCATTGCCTTATGCTGGTTTGTCTGCCGGCGACACTTCAATCTTCGCGTCGCCCACCTCGCGGCGCTGTTGTTCGCCATCGCGCCGTGGGCGGTGCAATATGCGCGCAAAACCTGGACGGCCCCGCTGCCCTTGTTCTCCCTGCTGTTGCTGTGGGGTTTGCTGGAGGTGCTGCAACGGTGCAACCCATGGGGCTGGAGCCTGATCGGCCTCGGCCTCGCACTGTGCATCGGCGCGCACCTGAGCGGCTTGTTTTTGCTGCCGGTGGTGCTGATCGCGTTGGTGCTGGGGTTTCGAACCTTGCGCTGGCGGCCGGTGCTGGTGGGCCTTGTGCCGCTGGTGATCCTCGCCACGAGTTATCTCAGCTACGACGCCGGCCACGACTTTGCCAACGCGCGCGCATTGCTTGGCATCACATCGGCCGCGACCCTATTTGAAACCACTTCGCCGCTGAGCAACGCAGCAAATGCGCTGCACTTCACGGCCTGGCTCAGCGGCGGCGCGCACCTCAGCGACCTCACCGGCCCGGCGTTTGCCGAATGGACGGCCCAATCAGCCCAGTCATTTAGCTGGCTCGATGACGTGCAGCAAGTCTTGTTTTGGGCCAGTCTCGTTGCTGTTTTGGCGTGCGCGATTCTGGCCTGGCGGCAACCACAGCGCCGCAATGCGTTGCTCATTACGTTGGCTTTTTGCCTGATGCCGGTGCTGTGGCAACTGCGCAATCAGCCTGCCGGACAGCCTCTGCAACAGCATTACTTCACACTGGCGTATCCGGCCCAGTTCGTGTTGATGGCACTGGCGGCCGATGCCGTGTTTGCGTGGGGCCAGCGACCGGCCCAACAATCTGTCACTCGTGCTCAACTCGGCGCAGCGGTGTCGGGGTTGGTAGTCGGTTGCGTTGCACTGATCGGCGCGTGGCAGGTGTTTAGCACCCTGCGCTTCTACGACTTTATTCAAACGCATGTGACCTACCCAGGCGGCTATGGCCCCGCCGTGCGCGCCGCTCTGCAACGTGCTCAGGCCGCTGCGGCCAGAGTCACCGGCGGTCACTATCCCGATGTGATCGTGGTTGCACCGGGTGGTGATCCGCTGGTCAACGAGCCGGCCACGGTGATGGATGTGCTATTGGCCGGTGTGCCGCATCGCTTTGTCAATGCCGATGCTGCCTTGATTTTGCGCCAGGACCCGGCCCAATATGTGTTCATGCCGAACACCCAACGCGCCGTGCAAACCTTGCAGGCCGAGACCCACGCCATCGTGGACAATACGTCCGACGTGACCTACATCGAAACCAACGGCCTGGCTAAAAACACATGGGAGAAGCCATCGGCGCTGACGAGCGCGGCCTGGGCCAATGGTGTGCAAGGGTTGGGCTACACGGCCATGCTGACACCGGCCCAGTTGCAATTGAACATCTACCTGCGCGTCACGTGGCGGGCCGAGCCCGGCCTCGATGTGCACTGGTTCAATCATTTGCTGCGCGGCGGTGCCAAAATGGCCCAGGTGGATGGCGGCGGAGTGCATCCGGCCAACTGGCGCGAGGGCGATATTTTGCTGCACTGGTTTGATGTGCCCATGCCGGCTGCGGTGCCGCCGGGACCCTACGAGTTGCGCCTCGGCAGCTACACCTATCCACAGCTTACTCCGGTGATGTTGATCGATGCCGCCGGCAATCCTGCTGCCGATTCGGTGACATTCCCATTGGTGTTGCGATGAACGTGATCGTGTTGGGAGCTGGTGCGATTGGGTGTTGGGCGGGTGCCAATGTGTTGCGCGCCGGCGGTGAGGTCACCTTCATCGGCCGCGAACGTTTTGTCGCCGAGGCCAATCAACACGGTTTATTAGTCCAATTGCCTGATGGCGACTTGTGGCACTATAAGTCCATCTCGGCCGCAACCCACATCGAGCCCGACATTGCCACCCAAGCCGATGCCGTGTTGCTATGCACCAAGGCCTATGCCATCCCCGACGCCATCCGCCAACTGCCAGCCGCTCTTTCCCCCTCCGCCTGGCTGGTGTGTCTGCAAAACGGCATCGGCACCGAGGCGACTGTGGCGCAACCGTTTGGCACGGCGCGTGTGATCGCGGCCACCACCACCACGCCGGTGTCCATGGTGTCACCGGCCACCATTCGGGTCGAGTCGTTGCGCGGTGGCATTGGGCTTGCGCCGTTGGACTGCGCCGACTGGGCTGCACCACAAGCCCACTCGTATGAAGCGCTGAGTCAGTTGTTGAATGCGAGGTGCGTGGATAGCGCGGCGAGCCTGAAGTGGAGCAAGCTGTTGTTGAACCTGGTCGGCAACTCTTCCAGCGCCATTCTCGATATGCCACTCGATGTCATGTATCGCGATGTGCGCTTGCTCGACCTGGAATTTGCCATGCTGCGCGAGGCGTTGGCCGTGATGCGAAGCGTGGGCGCGCGGCCAATGGATTTGCCAGGCGCGTCGGCCGGCAAGCTGGCGGCCGGTCTGCGGTTGCCAAATGTGTTACTGCGGCCCCTATTGCGTGGGCGCTTCATCAAAGGACGCGGCGACAAGAAGCCCTCGTTCTATGCCGATGTGGCCCAGCCATCGGGCCAATCAGAGGTGGTGTATTTGAATGGTGCCGTGGTGGAGGAGGGCCGGCGTAATGGCATTGCCACGCCGGTGAACGCAGCCCTGACGGCGGTGATGTTGGACTTGGTGACGGGCCGCGCGCGGGCCGAGGACTGGCGCGGCCAGGTGGACAAGCTGTTGGCCGCGTGTGGGTTGGAAAATGCTTGAGAGTTGCAATGGGCTTTTTTAAATCTATAGAACGATCCAGCACGCCAGAATTGATGGATGCGTTGGAGTCGGCACAATTTCACGCGGCCGATCTGCGGCGAAATTTGCTGGACATTGCGAAATACAACGGCTGGCTCAGAGCCAATGTGTTGATGGCTCGGCTGGTGCGCCAAATTTTGACCGCCTCGCAAGCTAAATCAACCCCGTTTGTAGGCCTCGATGTCGGC
>JBBQST010000478.1:0-3316 GCA_038213625.1 Thermoflexales bacterium | reverse complement strand
GATGTGGCCATCGCCTGCGCCTACGCCATGCTCGCCAAACCCGACCCATTGAGCGCGGCCAGGGAGGTGGTGGCCGGCTTCCACGCCGTGTTCCCGCTGGCCGAAGCCGAGGTCGAGGTGTTGTGGCCGCTCATCGCCATGCGCCTGTGCGTGAGCGTGGTGAACTCGGCCTGGCAGCAACACATCGAGCCAGACCATGAATACCTGCAAATCAGCGCCGCGCCGGCCTGGGACCTGCTGATGCCATTCGAGCGCATTCACCCCAACCTCGCCCATTACACCTTGCGCGCGGCGTGCGGTTGGCCCGCCGTGCCGCATGGGCCACAGGTGGTGCAGTGGTTGCGCGAGCATGCTGATGAGATTGGTAGTGTTGTCGCGCCAGACCTGCGCACCTGTCCCAAAATTTATAGTGATTGGAGCGTCGGCAGCCTCGAACTCGGCAACCCGGCAGACTACGACGATGCCGCCAAATTCACCCGCACAATATGGGCGCGCATGGCGGAAGCAAATGTGAAAGTCGCCATCGGCGGCTACAACCACGCCCGGCCGGTCTACGGCGGCGAGGCTTTCCGCAGCCCCAGCACCAACGGCTACGAGTGGCGCACCGTCCACATCGGCCTCGACATCTTCATGGACGCCGGCACGCCCATCTTCGCGCCGCTCGACGGCACCGTGCACAGCTTCGCCTTCAACGATGCCAGGTTTGATTACGGGCCGTGCATTGTCTTGAAGCATGAAGGCCAGGGGGAATGGGGAATGGGGAAGGGGGAGATTTCCACTCATCCCCTTCCCCATTCCCCATTCCCCTTCTTCACGCTCTACGGCCACCTCACCCTCGACTCCCTCGATGGCCTGTATGTCGGCAAGCCGGTGAAGCGCGGCGAGCCGTTTGCGAAGATGGGGCCGTATCCGACCAATGGCGATTGGCCGCCGCATTTGCACTTGCAGATTATTTTTGACATGCTGGATAAACAGGGCGATTTCTACGGCTCGTGCCGGCCCAGCCAGCGCGATGTGTGGTTGAGTATTTGCCCCGATGCCAATCTCATTACCCAGATTCCGCACTCGTTCTTTCCAACACCGAAGCCCGCGCTCGAAGAGATCAAGGCTGTGCGCCAGGCGCACATCGGCCCCAACCTCAGCACCAGCTATCGCAAAAAGCTGCACATCGTGCGCGGCTACAAACAGTGGCTCTACGACGCCGACGGCCAGCGCTATCTCGATGTCGTCAACAACGTGGCCCATGTCGGCCACTGCCACCCGGCCGTGGTGCGCGCCGGGCAGTTGCAGATGGCCGTGCTCAACACCAACACGCGCTATCTGCACGAGAGTCTGGTGCGCTATGCCGAGCGACTCACCGCGACTCTGCCCGCGCCACTTCGCGTGTGCTACTTCGTCAACAGTGGCAGCGAGGCCAATGAGCTGGCGTTGAGATTGGCCCGCGCGCACACTCGCCAGAAAGACATGCTCGTGGTCGATGTGGGCTATCACGGCAACACCACCAGCATCGTCGATCTCAGCCCCTACAAGCACAACCACACGGGTGGCATGGGCGCGCCGGATTGGGTGCACACGGCCGTCATGCCCGATGTGTATCGTGGCCCCTACAAAGCCTTTGACCCCGATGCCGGCGCAAAATATGCGGCCCATCTCGCCCGTCTCATCGAGCAGGTGCAGGATTTGCTGCCACACCCGCAATCGCCCCAGGCCGATGTGAAATGGGCCTCACAGCGCAACATTGCCGGCTTCATCGCCGAGAGCGTGTTGAGCTGCGGCGGCCAGATTGTGCTGCCGCCGGGTGACCTGCGCAGCGCTTACGAGCGGGTGCGCGCGGCCGGCGGCGTGTGCATTGCCGATGAGGTGCAGACCGGCTTTGGCCGTGTCGGCACCCACTTCTGGGCGTTCGAGACGCAGGGCGTGATTCCCGATATCGTCACCATGGGCAAGCCGGCTGGCAATGGGCATCCGCTCGGCATCGTGGTGACAACGCCGGAGATCGCCGCGTCGTTCAACAACGGCCTGGAATACTTCAACACCTTTGGCGGCAATCCCGTCTCGTGCGCCATTGGGCTGGCCGTGTTGGATGTGATTGAGCAGGAGCATTTGCAAGCCCATGCTCAACACGTCGGCGCGCACCTGTTGGATGGCTTGCGCGCGCTGCAAGAGACACACAACATCATCGGCGATGTGCGCGGGTTGGGGCTGTTCAGCGGCTTCGAGCTGGTGCGCGACCGTGCGTCGTTGGAGCCGGCCACACATGAGGCCAGCAATCTGGTCAACCGCATGAAGGACCACGGCATCCTGCTCAGCACCGATGGCCCCTACGAGAACGTCATCAAGATGAAGCCGCCGCTGTGCTTCGATGTGGCCAATGCCGACTTTCTGCTCAACACACTGGACAAGGTGTTGCGCGAGGATGGGATGAGGGTTGACAAGTAGCGATTGTGGAACTGTGGAAATAGACTATTCGTGCGCAAGTTCCAGCACGCGTTGATACAGCGAATCGCTCAGATAAAAACCGGCTGCATTTCGTAGTAAGTCCAGGAGCGGCCGAATATCTGCTATCAAATGCTTTGACTTTGCTTCAAGCAATACGCCGAGTACACCAGTGAACTTCAGATTCAACCTTTGAGCAAAGTGTCGTGCTTCAATCTCATCCAACAATATCAAATTAGCCTGTAGCTCAGTTGCGAGCGCAATGCTGGCTGCTTCGCCTAAATCAAGGTCAATACTAAGCGTCAAGATCAACGACTGATTAATGACAGGATGAACCTGTATCCAACTGGCAACAGCCAGTTCTTTGGCACCTGGCCAACGAGCTTCACCAAAGTTCAACTCTTGCTGCACCGCTTCGGCAACATGAAGGTCGCCATAAAGTTCATGCAACAAATCAAATTGCCCAATGGCCGCCAGGTTCGTTAACGGCGAAGTATTGCTGACGACGATCACAAGCGCCCCAAGCTTTGTAGATTGGCTATATCTTCATCCAGCGCTGCTACATCGAAATGAGGCCCAATGCGACGCAATGCCAATACTTGACGAAACTGCCATAAAGAAAGACCGGCCAGTTCACGCGCTTTGCCACTGGCAAGTTTGCCTTGCGCATAAAGATGCAAAGCAAGCTCAAGCTTGAGGTCGTCCAAGCTCATGTGAGCCGACTCCAAAATATCTTGTGGAATTTCAAGTGTCACGGTTCGCTGCATGTGAAGATTATAGAGCTCGCTTCAACAGCGATGTCTGCTCGAAACGCAAAAAGGCTCATCCACCGTGGATGAGCCTTTTGTTTTGCATTGCGCGTTACAAGACTTGCACGCTA
>JBBQST010000477.1:0-3334 GCA_038213625.1 Thermoflexales bacterium | reverse complement strand
CGATGATGTATCACCAGTCGCCAGCTGCCAACTACCAGCAACCAGCTACTAACAACTAATCACTAACGACTAACAACTCCCCCACTTCTGGCATCATTAGCCCGTGGCTCAAACCCTGTTGCAACTGACCGAGGCCGGCTTATATTGCGCGGCCGGCGATTTTTACATTGACCCGTGGCGCGGCGTGCCGCGTGCCGTCGTGACGCACGCGCACTCCGACCATGCACGCTGGGGCAGCCAGAAGTATCTGGCCAGCCGCGAGAGTGAGTGGGTGTTGCGGGCGCGGCTGGGCGAGGTTCAACTCGAAACCGTGCCGTATGGGCAGCCGGTAAATTTGAACGGCGTGCGCGTGTCGCTGCATCCGGCCGGCCATATCGTGGGCAGTGCGCAAGTCCGCGCGGAATACAAGGGCGAGGTGTGGGTGGTGACGGGCGATTACAAAATCGAGGCCGACCCAACCTGCACGCCGTTTGAATTGGTGAGATGCCACAGCTTTGTAACCGAGAGCACATTTGGGTTGCCGATCTACCGGTGGCAGCCACAGCAATTGGTGTTCGACGAGATGAACGCGTGGTGGCGGGCGAACGCGGCGGCCGGCAAGGCCAGTATGGTGTTTGGCTATGCGCTGGGCAAGGCGCAGCGCATTCAGGCCGGCCTCGACCCCACCATCGGCCCGATCTATGCCCACGGCGCGGTGATACGCATGAACGAAGCCTACGAACGCACTCGCACTCATCTAAACACAACCGACACGCTTGACACCCATGACACCTCCTCCCACACCTCCGACACCAGCCCCATCCGCGCGCTGCCCGAGGTGGTCTATGCCGGCAGCGACACGGACGGCAAACGCAAGCGCGGCGAAACGTTTGCCGGCGCGCTGATCGTGGCCCCACCCTCGGCTGCGGCATCGCCGTGGCTGCGCCGCTTTGGCGACCTGTCCACGGCGTTTGTGTCGGGCTGGATGCGCATTCGCGGCGCACGGCGACGGCGCAGCGTGGACCGCGGGTTTGTGCTGAGCGATCACGCCGACTGGCCGGGCCTGACCGACACGATCCTGAACACCGGGGCCGAGCGGGTGTGGGTGACCCACGGCTACACGGCCGTGCTGGCGCGCTGGGCCGAGGGCCAGGGGCTGGAGGCGGCGACGTTGCAGACGCGATTTGAGGGGGATGGGGAGGAGGAGACGGAGCGGCTCGGAAGCCGCGACGACGGACGGGGGACGGCCGACGACCATCCGACCCCGTTGTGAAACCTATATCAGTGCCAACTCGGCTCGTTTTTCTTCCAAAAGCCGGTCAATCAGTAGCTTGGTCACACTGGGATACTGTTCAATAAATTCTCGCATCGACATGCCATGCTCAAGACAGCCGAAGAAGGTGGCGATTGGGACTCGTGTCCCTTCGAACACAGGCTCACCGTGCATCACTTCGGGGTTTATGCTGATAACAGATTTCATGCGCTTGCACCTCCTATTTTGAATTGAATGATTTCACCTTCAGTAACGGTTAGCACCGCGAGATTTAATTGAGCAGCCAGATTATCTTTTACATCTGCCTGTCGAATTAAAGGCCACAAGTTTGTAGATAACACAATGACGCCGAACGTCCAGACTTTCATATTTTGCTGATGCCGCCATTGCTGGTCGTTCGTGATGACTACAGCAAATGAATTATCGTTGATACGTTGAATAAGCTCGCCATTCTTAATGCCACTCCATCCAAGCCATTGGACGCTAAATACTTCGGCATCTTTAAGCCAAGTTCGTATGCCGTGCGGTACGCCTTCATCAATTAAAACTCGTTTCATGTTGCTTTAGGTGGATTACTTGCGATCAGCAGCCCGCTCCAATTCTCCTAAATTACCAGGCCGAAGCAGCCATTCATTGAAGGCTTGTTGATTGGTGAAATAGGAGTAACAAATATTGGTGATTGAACCGGGCTGTTATTGTGAAGATAACTGCATGCGGTCAACCTCGAGAGCCATATCATTGCGATAGCAAACTAATTCCCACGACTGCCTCCAATTGAAAATAATAAACTCATAGCACCTCTCTTTCAAATCACATAACATCAGCAGCATAGATAACAAGCATCGTCTATCACTATATGCAAGCCTTTGCCCAGCTCTATGCCGCCCTCGATGAGACCACCAAGACCAACGACAAGGTCGCGGCCATGGTGCACTATTTCTCCACCATCCCGGCCGCCGATGCCGCCTGGGCGCTGTATTTCCTGAGCGGCCGCAAGCCCAAGCAGGCCATCTCCGCGCCCAAACTGCACGAGTGGGCGGCCGAAGCCGCTGGCATTCCGCAGTGGCTGTTCGAGGAGAGCTATGACGCGGTGGGCGATCTGGCCGAGGCGATGGCGTTGGTGATTGATGACGGAGGACGGGGCGGCGCAGAAGCCGCGACGGGAGACGGACCGACAAACCGTCTCCCGTCCTCCGTCGCGGCGTCTGTGCCGCCGGCTTCTGAGCCGCTCTGTCTCTCCAATTGGGTCGAAAACGTTCTCCTGCCGCTGCGCAAGCGCGATGAGGCCGAGCAGAAGCAAATCTTGTTCGACGCGTGGCGCGCGTTGGGCGGCACGCAAGAGCGCTTCGTGTTTAACAAACTCATCACCAGTGCGTTTCGCGTGGGCGTGTCGCAGAAGCTGGTGATGCGGGCGCTGGCCGAGGTGGGCGGGCTGGACGAGGCCGTAGTGGCGCATCGGCTGATGGGCGAGTGGAAGCCCACGCCCGAGTTCTATGCGCAACTGCTCGGCACCGACACCACCGATGCCGACATCAGCAAACCCTACCCGTTTTTTCTGGCCTACCCCATCGAGGAAAAAGCCGGCCGCAAGACCCGCGTTGCCGCCGACGACTTGCAGAACTTGTTGGGCGATGTGGGCGAGTGGCAGATCGAGTGGAAGTGGGACGGCATTCGCGCCCAGCTAATTCGCCGCGCCGGCCAGACCTTTGTGTGGTCGCGGGGCGAGGAGAACATTACTGAGCGATTCCCCGAGATTGTGGCGATTGGCGACGGCCTGCCCGACGGCACGGTGTTGGACGGCGAGATCGTGCCGTATTCACAGGGACAAGTCTTGCCGTTTGCAAAGCTGCAACAGCGCATTGGCCGCAAGACTCTGAGTAAAAAAATTTTGAGCGAGGTGCCGGTCGAGCTGATCGCGTATGACCTGTTGGAATGGAACGGCGAGGATTTTCGTGAGCGGCAAATAAACCAACGCCGCGCACAATTGGGCTCCATCGTCGCCGCCAGCACCACAGCGGCGCTCCAACTCTCGCGCGTGGTCGAGGGCGACACCTGGGCCGAGATCGCCACGGCACGCGAGGG
>JBBQST010000476.1:0-3346 GCA_038213625.1 Thermoflexales bacterium | reverse complement strand
ACCGCGCTTGGCCGGGTCCGTCGCATCCAGCGAGCCCGCGATCAGGTAGCCGTTTACCGTGATGGCCGGGCTGGCAAAGTTTTCGTAGGCGTACACCTTGATGCCGTTGTCGAGCGTGAACTGCGCAATGTTGGCGCTGTTTGGCACCGAGACCGGTTTGATTAGTTTGGATTGCGCTATGTCAATTTTGGATCGAGCCATTACAGTTTGCCTTTTCAATTTCAACACCTTCACACCTTCATACTTTCAATTGCCCTTCATCCCTGCGCCAAATACTGTCCCACCGTCACGTTGTCGCGTGTTAGATAGGTATTCGCCACCCGCTGCACATCTTCCACCGTCACCTCGCTCAGCCGGTCGAGATAGGTGGTGAACCAGGTGTAGTCGGCTACCACCTCGCTAAAGCCCAGCCAGAAAGCCTGATTGGTCACTGTCTCGGTGCTAAACGCGATCTGGGCCTTGGTCTGTTTGATAGCCTTGGCCAGGTCATCGGCCAGCACCGGCATCTGGCGCACCTTGTCCAACTCGCGCCATAGCGCGGCCTCGCACTTGGCCACATTCTGTCCCGGCATCACTGTGCCGGCAATGGAATACAAATAGGGGTCGATGGTCGGGATCACGCCGCCGCCGATATCGGCAAACAAGCCGGTGTCGACCAGGGCCTTGCTCAACCGGCTGCTACGGTTGCTGGTGCCGCCGCCAAAGAACGACAGCCCGCTGGCCCCGCATAGCACTGAATCCAAGGCCACCAACGGCATGTAATCCGGGTGCGTGCCGCTGGGCGCGTGAAATGCCAGCGCCAGATAGTGGGTCTGCCCCTCGCCCTTCACCGTCACCCGCCGCTCACCCGTCTGGGCTGGCTCCGGCGCTTTGACCGCTTGAACCGGCTTGCCTGGCTTCAACCGGCCATACAGCTTGTTGATCTTGGTCAGCATGGCCTCGGACTCGAAGTCACCGGCCACGGTGATGATGGCGTTGTTGGGCGCATAAAACTGCCGGTAGTGGCCGACCAGATCCTCGTGCGAAATGCGCTGCAAGTCAGCCATGTGCCCGATCACCTCATGGCCATAGGGATGCACCCTGAACGCCGCGGCCTGAAGGTCTTCGAGCAGGCGAAAGAAGGGGCTGTTCTCGCTGCCCTGCCGCTCGTTGATGATGACGGCGCGCTCGCTCTCCACCTGTTTGGCCGAAAACACAGTATTCACCATGCGGTCGGTTTCCATCTCGATGGCCAGGTCGATCTTGTCGCTGGGCATGGTCTCGTAATAGGCGGTGAAATCGATCCAGGTGAAGGCATTGCGCACACCACCCTCGCGGCTCACCAATCGGTCCATCTCGGCCTCGCCGTAAGTAGGCGTGCCCTTGAACATCATGTGCTCGAGCCAGTGCGAGACGCCGGTGATGCCCAGGCGCTCGTTGCGGCTGCCGACGCGGTACCACACGCAAAACGAGGTGACCGGGGCCGCGTGCATCTCTTTGAGAATGATGGTCAGGCCGTTGGGTAGCCTGGTTTTGAGAATACCCTTTTGCGCTTTAGCGGGCTTGGACACAACTTTAGAAGCGGGTTTAGATTGACGGGTTTTTGTAACTGCCATGCATATTCCTGGAAAACAACTTTGGCGGCGCGTTTACTCTTTTTGTAAACGCACCGCCAATCGTAATTCCAAAACCAAAAATTCGGAAATGTGGGGCGAGCCTCATATTCGTGCACGTGTCACGTGAGACGTGCACGTGCACGATCTGAAACCCAAGCTCACGTAAGCTTTCGCTTAATACCCCCGGCCCACGCCGCGATAGGTAAAGCCCAGCTCGCGCATCTTCTCCGGCTCCCACAAATTGCGGCCATCCACAATATTAGGCTGGCGCATGCCACGGCGCAGCTTGTTGAAATCGAGGTTTTTGAACTCGTTCCACTCGGTCACCAGAATGACGCAGTCGCAACCCTCGGCCAGATCGTAGGCATCCTCGCTCAGTTGCACATCCTTCAGCACACGGCTGGCCCCATCCATCGCCACGGGGTCATAGGCCTTCACATGCGCGCCGTCGGTCTGCAAAATGCGGGCGATGTCGAGGGCGGCTGATTCGCGCAGGTCGTCGGTGTTGGGTTTGAAGGCCAGGCCCAGAATGCCGATCACCTTGCCTTCCAGCGTCTTGAGCCGGCTGTTGGGCACGCCGTTGCCGATCAAGTTGCGCACCTTGGCCACCACGCTGCGGCGCTGGTCGTGGTTGATCTGCATCACCGCTTCGAGCAATTGAGGGTGCTTGCCTTGCACGTTGGCCATGTGGGTCAGCGCCTTCACGTCCTTGGGGAAGCACGAGCCGCCGTAGCCGATGCCGGCGTCCAAAAACGCGCGGCCAATGCGCTTGTCATAGCCCATGCCGGCCGCCACTTCCTTCACGTCGGCACCCAACGCCTCACAAATATTGCTGATCTCGTTGATGAACGAAATCTTGGTGGCCAGAAAGGCGTTGCTGGCATATTTGATCATCTCGGCCGTGCGCAGGTCGGTCATGATGATCGGTGAGCGCAATGGCAGATAGAGTTGGGCCACTTTTTCGGCCGCCTCGCGATCCAGCGATCCCAACACGTTGCGGTCGGGCTGCATGAAATCGGTGATGGCCGCGCCTTCGCGGGTGAACTCGGGGTTGCTGACAACGCTGAACGGGATCGCCTTGGCCTGCTTGGCCCGCACTGTGTCGGACACCCAATCGCCCGTGCCGACCGGCACCGTGCTCTTGTTGATGATGATGATGGGGTGATCCATCGTCTCGGCAATGGCCTCGGCAGCCGAGCGCACGTAGCGCAAATCGGCCTCGCCATCCACACCCGAAGGCGTGCCGACGGCGATGAACACGAACTCGGCACACGCCTCCGGATCGTTGAGCGCCTCTTGCGGCACTATGGTGAATTGCAACCGGCCGGCATTCACGTTGCGCCGAACCAATTCTTCCAGCCCAGGCTCATAAATGGGCATAATGCCGTTTTTGAGTTTGGTGATGCGTTCCTCGTCTACGTCCAGGCACGACACATGGTTCCCCAGATCGGCCAGACACGCGCCAGTGACCAGGCCGACGTAGCCCGTTCCAAAGACTGCGATGTTTTTCATTGAGCAATTTCCTCCCCTGACTTTCTTGATACGAATGGACTGCGACCGCAACCATGGCGGCACGCCGGATGAATGACTCTGGTTAGTCGGCGATAGGCACGGAGACTGCAATATTCGTGCCGTCGTTATGCAATGAACCGAATGCCACAATCATGATAATGCACCCAGTAACTGTCGAGCTTTTTGGAATGGAGGCGTGGGGCCGCAACCCCCCCCGAACGGGGGGGGGGGGGTGGCGC
>JBBQST010000475.1:0-3354 GCA_038213625.1 Thermoflexales bacterium | reverse complement strand
AGTGACCAAAATGCCGAACGCGCCGCAAGGCGGGAAGATAAAGCATCGAGGTCAAGGAATGAACACGGTGGAAGAAATAGCACAGATACGACACGCGTATTACAACGAAGAGGGTTGGACCAGGAGAAATCCGATTCCGATTTTCGGAGTTAAAAACGGAATCAGATGGATTACCTGATTCCGTTTTGTTTTTTGAGGGGCTGGGCGCAGGCGAAAACGATTAAGCCGGGAGCGGATGTTGGATACGGAGGCGATGCAGGAAGCGGAGGTTGATCAGGAGATAGATGAGGGTGTTGTGGTTGGCGATGGCGGGGCCGTTGCGCAGATGGGGTCGTTCGATCCCCAGGGCAACGGCCGGAGAATTAATGCGCTCGACGGCAGTGCGTTGGTTGTAGATGAGTTTGTAGGCAACGGAGTCACGGTCGAGGGTGTAACGCAAACGCGCGCCGATGGAGGTGGGCATCATGGCGGTGCAGCCGCCGTGCTTCCAACGCTTGTGATGCACCGGGCAGGTACTGGCCGTTGGGTGCGGGAATAACAATGGGCAGACCTATTTGCCGCGCTCATGCTCGACTAAACACGAAGTGCGATCGGTGAACGCAAGCTTGAGGGGCATAGGCAGGCCGGCCTGACACAGGGGTAAGACGTCGGGAGAGAAGCGGCGATGGGTGACGGACTTACCGCCTTTCTCGGAGAAGGGGATGGCGGCGAAACCGTGGGTAGGTGACCCATCTGAAGTGGCTGAAAAATAGGCATACACATACCAGGCATCGAAGGCGGCATCGAAGGTGCCGAAGCGAGGCTTGAAGCCAAGCCGTTGTTCGGTCTGCTGCATCAGCGGGAAGAAATAGGTGAGGTCGCCGTGATCGAACGGTTGGGTGAGTTCGGCCAGCACAAACTCGCCGAAGTCAGGGACTTTGGTGACCACGACACCGGAGCCGTAACCCCAGTAGAAATCCCTCTTTCGAGACTACTTTGTGGCCGTGTTTATTCGCATAGGCAAAGGCTTGAGTAACAATATGACACGATATTGTTCCTGCCCGGCATACTAGCTGTGGGGTCGGGAGCCGGCTCTCGGTTCGCCTTTGGCACCTTTACTCAGTCATGCTTTTAGCGTCTGGCCTTTGGTTTGATTCTGCCAACACCGCGTCTCGTTGGGACGGCCTCTCGCATGCCTGATCACGTGATTTCAGCTCAAGCCTGGCACTGATTGCCAGCCCATCAGCGGCGCATAAACCTGTTCCTCAATCAAGTCTTGACAGTTCTGCTTGTATTTGGCGTGCTGATGGTCATCGGCAAGATGAATGCGCGCAATCGCACACACGCCGTGGCCATGGCTTTGGAGCTCAAGCTGGCCCAACTTGATGAGTGAAGGGCACAATATCAATCAAGTCACTTGGCGACTGCTTGAAATCAAGCTCTGAGCCGAGATAACGCTCGGTGGTGCTGAGGGATTCATGGCCCAGTGTCAGTTGAATCTGTTCCAGTTGAGCGCCGGCGGCACGACTGAGTTTGGCGTAAGTCCGGCGCAGATCATGCGGCGCCAGCTCGACCTGGATCTGGTCGGCGTAACGTTTCACGATGCGATAGATCTCCTGCTCGGCGGCATTGTCTGTGGGGTAGGGGCCCAGCACCAATTCCTCATCCTCGGCGCACCGCCCTAATCGAGCTTGTAATGCCTGACCACGGGACTGATGGTGCCGGCCGCGTTTGGAGGGACAACCCACGCGTCGGAATAAACGACCTTTGCTGAGGCCCGACGCATGTTGCCATGTAGTAACCAGCGCGTGAACCCAACCCGCAATGGGAATCGTGCGTTTCTTTTTGCCCTTGCCTTTCAGATCGATAATGACCCAACGCCCCTCGCGTTGCTGAATATGCTCACAGGTGATCACGGACATCTCATTGCGCCTGAGGCCGGCACCACCCAGCAGTGCCAGCACCATGCAGTCGCGATGGCCCCGCAGCGTATGAGCACTGGGCGCGCCGATCAACTGGGCTAACTGTTCCAAGTTGAGCCACTGGCCTTGGCGTTGGCCGCGCAGCTTGAAATTTTTGACGCGCTTGGCGCTCTCAGCCTCACGAGCATCGATGAGATTGTTCTCGGCCGCGTCGTCGATGAAGCGGCGCACGGCTGACAGATTACGGTTGATGGCGGATTCACTGCGGCCGTGCTTGTGCTGGAAGGCGCGGTAGCGGTCCAGGGTGGCTTTGTTGAGCGGCTCGCCGCCGGCAGCCTCCTGCCACCACTCGAGAAAATCCTCAATGTCACGCTTGTAAGCCCGCCGGGTGTGGGGCGAATCCAAGCCATTGATCGTGATCTCCAGCAGTCTTTGCAGGCGATCATCTACTGGGCTGGCGGGCTGCGGCACCAAAGCCGTATTGGTATTTTTGGTCATAGAAGTTGATGCTGATCATTGCACCTGGAATAGGACCGGATCATGCCTAGCGGATTGGCTTCTCTGGCAACCGCTCTAAATCAGCAACGATGTCTTTGAATGTGATTACCTGAGCCTTGGCCGTGCGTGCTGCATCTCTGACGGTGGCCGTCACACCTCGACGCACAAATACCGCCATGTGACACTTCCAGGCCAGCCTGGAAATGTCATCACGGCGGAGAGGCTTGCCGCGCGTCTCAGCCAGTTTTTTTGCCTTGGTCTCCTCTCGCGCGTCGATGGCGTGCAAGCGATTCATCACACCACTAACTGACTGCTCGAAGTCGCGCCAGCGTTTGTGATCCATATCGTCTTCGGCCCATTTCGCCTCGCCAATGAACACTTCGCGCTGGGTCCAGTTGATGGCCACAACATCGGCCTGATAGCTGCTGCCCCAGTCACTGCCGATGAACTCGGGTGAGAACGGCAACTCGGTATTGCGTGCTTTAACGAGGGTCCATTGCCGGCACAGCGCCTCAAAGGCATAGCCAACAAAGCCACGTAACTGCTCTCGGAAGATGGGTTCGATTTCGTCATATAACCCAAGCACAATCCGGCTGCGGTTGGGTTCGACAAATCGGTAATAGAACTGCAAGAACGGGTCAGCCAGATGATAGCGAGCATAGCGGGCATCAGCCTGATCCTCGGGCTTGACGCTGGCACGGATGCGCTTCTCTACCAGACGGACCTCTTCGAGGGTGGATAGAACCCCCGATGCTCGAGCCGTGGAGCCCACACTACTTTCCAGGGTAATCGCTTCAAGTTCATGTTCGCCTCTGCCGACGGCGCTCAATACCGACTCATAATCCGGTGAATCGCGTCGTAGCACGTCACTGATCAATATCTGGTGTTCGTTGCGAAACGGCGACAGGTCGGATAAGAAGATATCCCGGATGTTGCGCATCAGGTCGGCCCGGTC
>JBBQST010000474.1:0-3358 GCA_038213625.1 Thermoflexales bacterium | reverse complement strand
CGTGGCCAAGGATGCGCCGCCGCTGGCCATGGCCTTTATCGCCACCGTCGGCAATGGCGCGGCCATGTTTTTGCTGCTGGAGTTTCAACAGGAATTCACCTGGTTTACCCAGAGCGTCGAGATTCGCTCGGCCCTGCAAAGCGGGGCGCTGGTCATGCTGGCGTTGGCCGCGCTGATCGGCTGGGCGCAACAATCGTTTTCGCGGGTGGTGGCGTGTGCGCTGTTTGTCGAGATCGGCAGCACATTGCTGGCGCTGAGCACGGGTGCGCCATTAGGCATCGAGGCCGTGTCGTTGGGTGTGCTGGCCCGCGCCATTGCACTGGGACTGCTGGGCATTGGCGTTTCTGCCCTGCCACGCTATGCCACGTCCGACCAGTTTGATGCCGTGCGCGGCCTGGGTTTGCGCCAGCGTTGGATCGCCATTGCCGTGGCCATCGGCGGCTTCTCGCTGATCGGCCTGCCCGGCACGCTGGGGTTTGCCTATCGCTGGGCCAGCCTGCAAAACATCGGCAGCAGCGATGTGGAAGCCATGGTGCTGGTGCTATTTGCCACCCTCAGCGTCAGCGTTGGTCTATTTCGCGGCCTGCTGGCCCTGGTCGAACGCAGCAACCAGCCCTTCCTGGCCCAGACCCAGGTTCAGGTTCATCGAGCCGAGGAGATCGGCATTGCTGTGCTGGCCGTGGTCGTGTTCGTGCTCGGCATCGTGCCCAGCCTCATGATTCCACTCGCCCGCGCTGTGGCCGATGGGTATACGTTTTATCGGTAAGAGGTTGCTGGCAGCTAGCCGCCGACTGCCAGCCGCCTCTTACCCCTTCACTCCAAATAATCGCGGATGTTGTGCGCGGCGGCATAGGCAGCGGCTTCGGCGCGATTGGTGACATGCAACTTGGAAAACATCGAGCTGACATAGTTTCGCACCGTGCCTTCGCCCAGCGTCAAAATATCGGCAATCTCGCGGTTGGTCTTGCCCTCTGAGAGGTGTGCCAATACGCGCAGTTCCTGTTCAGTCAGTTGAGAAAACGCGCTCTCTTCGCGCTTTCGAATTTGCTCACGCATCTTGGCAAACACGCGCGTGGTGGTGGTGGGATCCAGGGTGGACTCACCGCGGCCCACCGCCTCGATCGACTTGATCAAATCATCGCTGCCCAATTGCTTGAGCACGAAACCATCGGCCCCGGCTGCAATCGCCTCAAACACGGTGTCATCGTCGCCGTACGATGTCAGAATGATGACCTTGATGGATGGCATGGCATGCTTCACTTCCTTGCACACTTCAATGCCGCTCATACCCGACAGCCGCACGTCCATCAGCACGACATCGGGCCGGTAAGCCAGCGCCTTGCGCACCGCATCCGGGCCGGTCGAGGCTTCCTCCACAATCTCGAAATTGGGCTGACGGCTGAGCAACGTGCGCAAACCAATCCGTACCACTTCATGATCGTCCACTAAAAGCAGTCTGAGCTTCGCCATGTTGCTGACCCTATTGCCTATCATTTCGTTTTATATTTATCCTTTTACTTCCAAAATAACTTCGGTTCCCGCGCCAGAACCGCTGTTGATTTCTAACCGGGCCTTCAAAAGCGACGCCCGCTCTCGAATGTTGGGCAACCCGCGGCCACTTTGATTTTGCATCAGCGTCGTTAGCGGCGCATTGGCGCGCTTTGGGCTGGCTGCCGCGCCGCTGGTTGCAGCGCCGCTGGCTGCAGCGCCGGCCTCTTGAATGTGCCGGGTGGTGTGCGCGAGCATCCCAATCCCATTGTCGCTAATTCTAAGGCGCACCGACTCGGCCGCGTCACCAACACATTCCTGGTAGTGCAGCTCGACCGTGGCCTGGGTGGCCCTGGCGTGCCGGGCAATGTTGCTGAGCGCTTCGCGAGTGATCTGGTAGACATGTTGCCGCCGGTCGGGTGAAAGTGGTAATTTGCCGCAGCCTTCGACCTTCCAATCGGTGGCAATGCCGGTGCGCAGGCGGAATTCGGTCACGATGTCCATCAAGCCGCGCGCCAGATCTTCGTCTCCGGACATTGAGCGGCGCAGATCGTAGATGTAGCCGCGAATTTCCTGGATGGTGCTGTCGAGCACGGCGATGGCTCCCTGCAGTTTGTCGCTGGCCTCCTGGGGTTGCTGCCGGTCCACCAGAGTGTGCCGGACATCGTCCAGCATCAACCCAGCCGCATAGATGGATTGAATGGTGCCGTCGTGCAAATCTCGGCTGATGCGTTCGCGCTCGGTGATCAGCGCCTTTTGTTGTTGGAGCGATTCGGTCATCCGGTCGGCTTCGATGCGAAAGGCTTCGAGCGAGCGAAAGAGATACCAGGTGATGATGGCGCCGACGATGCTGCGAAAGATGCCGATGGGGATGCCGGTGGTGTCGTAGACCCAATCCTCATTCAAGATGTTGGCCGGAAAAAAGGGCGCATTCGGCACGATCAAGCATTCGACCAGGGCATAGAAAATGAAGCCAAAACCGGCGACGCGCAACACATCGGTCAGGTGCGTGTTTTTGAGCGGCCCAACCAATCGGCCTGCCTGTTGCCGCAACCCATATGCCACCAGCAACGCGGCCGGAATGCCGATCACATAGCGCAACAGGGCTTCGCTGCCGGCGTTTTGCACGGCATCCACCCCACTGATGACGGCGCGTTGCGTAATCAGCAGCGCTATGGCCACCAACAAAATGACCAGCGGGACATAGGTGGCCGACCAGGCCGGCACCTGCGGCTCATTCAGCTTGAGGCCAAAGCCGAACAGGGTCGTGAACGTGAGCAGATACACGATCAGCTGAATAAAACGCAATGTTTGAATCGTATCGGGCGGCAGCAGACGCGCTTGAATCGGGATGAAGGATTGGCCCCAGGTGGCGATGGCTTCGAGAATGCCAAAGCCGGCCAGCCAGGGGAGCGACGCCGCCAGTTCCAGCCGGCTGCGCTGTTGCCATTGCAGCGCCACCACCCCCATGATGACACCCAGCACCAGAAAGACCTGCCCGTGTATGAAATGGACAATGGTCTCGTTAATGGCAAAAAAAAGTTTGAGTTGCTCGACCATGACGTTTCCAAGTCTCATTAGAACGCGTTTTGCTTAGTGTGGGGGTAGAGCGAAATCACAGGGTCACGTTTCGCAGATGGGCATCACGCTGGGTGTATCGCGGCCGATAACAAAAATCTACAAATGCGCCGCAATATAATTCTTCGTGTGATCTCTACGACCGTCCTGATGCTCATCGGGGCCGGCCTCGCTGTCTTCTTCGCGATTCTCTCCGTTTTGATTGGTATCCTGGGTGCACAACGCGGGCAACGTGCGGTCTATTATGCAATGCGACGCCAGGCCCAACAGAAAGCCTCGCAACGCTATTTAT
>JBBQST010000473.1:0-3384 GCA_038213625.1 Thermoflexales bacterium | reverse complement strand
TGTAGCCTGCTTGCGCCCGCTTTGGAACAGCCAACTGGTCCATAACCGCCGGAGGCCAGCCGACGGACCAGTGACATTTTAGGTGAATCCGTGGTTGGCGGTCCGTCGTCTCTGCTCATTTGCGCTACCCAGGCAGAAACTCCGATTCCCGCCAACAGCCACAACGCCGGAAACAACGGCGCAATATAACGATCGGCCTTGAGCGGGTGCGCTGTGGCCAGCACGAAGCCGAGGCCGAAAAAGACGGCCAGCAGCCACACGCCAGGATGGCGCACACGAACCACGGCATAGACCGCGCCGATCAGGCTGGCAGCCAGGATCAGCGGATGCGGCATCAGCCAGTTGGCGGCCGAGCGCACATAGAACAACAGGTTGGCTTCGCTCCAGAACACGTAGCCGGAGTCTTCATTCGTGACAAAGAAGCGGAAATTCTTCCACTTCTCCTCGGCATTGGCCCAGGTCGTGTCGTTGGCACCGAAAAACCAATACGCCAGGCCCAGTGCAAACGGCGCATACAACAACACCCACTCCGCCAGGTGGCGGGCCAGATTGCGCTGCCTGGTTTCACTGGCCCGCCACACGCGAATGCGCTCAATCAGATCGACCAGACCGATCGAGGCAAGGCCAAACGCGGCGTAGTTGTATTTGGTCAGAAACAACGCAAACAGGCCGATGCTGGTGGCCGCGAACCACACGGCCTTGCGCGTCTTCATCGCCTGCACAAACACGACGAACACCAGCCCCATCACAAAGGCCACCGGCGTCTCCTGGTTGGCCCAACTGCCGACGAACAGCCAGCCCGGCGCGCTCAACGCCAGCAAGCCGCTGACCAGTGCCGCGAGGGGGGCCAGTCTGGGGCTGATCTGATAGGCCATGATTGCGGACATGAACACACCCGCGATGAGCATGAGGGTGGCAAACAAGCGCGCCGCTTCATCGGTGCGGCCGAGCACGGCCAGAAACGGTGCCTGCAACATCGAGAACATCGGCGGCCACAACATCTGAATGTGAAAGTCGCCGTAAAAGGCCTGTAAATCAAGGTCGCGCACATCCCGCAGGATGTAGAACCCAGGCAGGCTATGGGCGGCTTCGTCGAAGTTGAGCGGGGCCGCCGGCACGATCAGCCGCACGAACACCTCGCGCCCAATGAACACCGAGAGCGCGGCCAGAACCACCATGACCACCATGAACCAACGTTTGGACTGCACGCGTTCAGTATACAGATTGGCCTCTGTATACTGAGCGCGAATGCAGAACTCTATGCCGACCCCATCGCAGCCGCCGCGCGCATGGGGCAGGATCGCCAACAGAGCGGCCCTGACCGTGGGCCCGTTGTTGCTCATCGGCGTGCTGGCCGTGCTGGCCCTGCCCCAGATCTGGAACCCATTCAGCCGCGACCACGGCGAGCTAGCCTCGTGTGTGCAGCGGCTGTTGCACAACGCCAGCCTGGGTCAGAGTGCCGTCATCTACAAGGACTGCTGGGAAAACAAGGGGCCGCTCACCTACCCGTTCTATCTCATCCCCATCGCCATCTCGCCCACCATTTTGTCGTTGCGGCTATTCGATGTGGTCTGGCAGGCCCTGACCAGCGTGGTGCTGATCGTGGTGCTCAGCCGCATGGCCAACCGCACGGCCGGTGTGCTAGCCGGCATCGCCTACTGGGTGCTCTACATCAGCTCCGGCTTCTGGAACACCGCCCAATCCGAGTCGTATGCCGCGCTCTTTCTTCTGCTCAATATTTACCTCGCCTGGAAGATCAAACCCGGCGCCGCTTTCGTGGCCGGCCTGTGTGGCGGCGTGGTCTTCCTGCTCAAATATACGTTTGTGCTGATGCCGCTCGGCACTGGCGCCATCATGTTGCTGCAAGCCTGGTTCACCTCGCGCAGCAGCAGCACCCCGCGTGCCGCGTGGATCAATCTACTCAAACTCGCGCTGGCGTATACGCTCGGCGTGCTACTGGTCACCGTTTGCGTGGCCGCCTACTTCGTGCTCAACGATGCGCTGCCGGCCTTCTTTCGTCACCTGGAGTTCGCCAGCGGCCCGTTCGCCGTGCGGCACACCTTCGAGCAAACCTTAAACATCGTGTGGATCAACCTGCGCGACTACATGAGTCACGGCGTGCACATTGGGCCGGTCGGCAAGGTCACGGTGCCCGAATGGAACGTGCTGGGCTATGGCTTTCCGATTTTGGTGGCGCTGGCATTATTTGCCGTGGGGCGGCACCGCCGCGATCCTTCATTTCGAGTCTGGTATTTTGCGCTGGCCTGGTTGATGGGTTATCTAAACGTGATCTGGCAGGCGCGCTACACCCACTATCACACCATGGTGCTCCTGCTGCCGCTGGTCGTCGCGGCCGCATTCGCCCTGCTACAGCGTCTGGATAGCATGGCCGGCTCTGGTGCCGCCGACACCGGCTTCCCGCGCTTCGCCTATGGCCTGGTGATTCTGGCCGTCGCCATCAGCCAGGTTCCCGCGGTGCTGGATTGGAACAGCAACGTGCTGGTGCAGGGCAAGACGCCGATGCAGGCCTATCGCGACACGACCATGACCGATGAAGTGATCTTGCATGACTGGGTGCTCGACCACACTGCGCCGGATGATCGCATCGCCATCTGGGGTCTCGCCTCTAGCGTGTATTTCATCACCCAACGCCAGAACGCTACCCGCTTTTTCTCGGTGTTGCCGTTTGAATATCAATCCAACTACCGCGGCTACTGGATGGACCAATATGTCCAGGACCTGACGGCGAGCCAACCCAAATACTTCATCCTGACCAAAGACAATTACCCAACGCCAGGTTACTCCGCCGAAAAAGCCTTGCGCGAGGCCACCCCCATCAGCACCTATGTCGACGCCCACTACACCTACATCGGCGAAAGCACCGCCTTCCTGCTCTTTGAGCGCAAATAGGCTTGCGAGAGGCAGACCCTTCGAATGTCAATGAACGTTCGAGTCAGCTCAACTTTTGAAATGCGTCGCCCAAAAAATATCGAGTCTTATGCTAATTTGTAACCACTTACAGAATAACGATAGCAGCTTTAATGCTGTTGTTAATCTGGAAGTGCGCAACACGGCGGGAATGGTTCTCAGCGGTTGTGGCGGCCCCTTTACTATCGCGCCTTTAGAACGTGTTGTTCATACAATCAGCTGTTCCGGTGCAGCATCCGCAATTCTAGATGCAAATCGGGATATCAGTGCTGTTTCAGATAATCTATTGGTTGGAACGGCTGTGACTAGAGGGGCGAGTGAGGGTATTCCAGCAACGTCACTGATAACCCCGCAGTATTTACCATTGGTTGCCAAGAATAATACAGGTGCAAGTGGACTTGCTTATAGTGATATTATGGTTCAAAATCCGAAACCTGGTACTGCGGGACTAGAACT
>JBBQST010000472.1:0-3420 GCA_038213625.1 Thermoflexales bacterium | reverse complement strand
TTGGTGCCAATGTAGGTGGTGCCGGCAATGACGCGCAGGCCCTCGCTGGTGTAGGCCTCAGGCACCGTCACCATGTTTTCGACAACGCTCATCACACCGGCCATCGCCTTCAATACGCCCGGCGCAATCTGGCCGGGCGGCTGCACCTGCGCCGTTTGCGTCACAATGGCCATGCCTTCCACAAACGTGTGCGTCGGCCCACAAACGAAATAGTTCTCACCCGGCTTGCCCGCGTCCATGGCCAGAATATGGGCCCGTGCTACATCGTCGACATGCGCCCAAGAGAACGCTGTGCCGCGCGGCATCATCGGCAATTTGCGCTGCAACACCTGAATGATCGTGCTGCGCATGCTGCTGGTGTCGCCGGGGCCATACACGATGCCAGGCTGCACGATCACCAGCGGCAACCCTTGGCGCATCATCGCCTCGGCCAGGTCATGCGCCAGAGCCTTGGTCTCGTCATACACGCTGATGTGCTGGCCAGTGAAGTGATAATTTTCGTCCACCTCCACGCCGTGGGTGTCGCTGTTCACGGCCAGTGAGCTGGTGTAGACGCCCTTGGAAATGCCAAGCGCTTGCATCAGCTCCAGCACATTGCGCGTGCCATCTACATTAACTTTCCAGCCGTCGGCAGTTTTTGCATCTTTGCCCTTGATGCCGATCTTGTACCAGCCGGCCACATGGAACACGCCGTCCATGCCGGTCATCGGCTTGCGCAAACTCTCCTTGTCGGTGACATCGCCGGTGGCCAATTGCACGCCCAGCGCGCGCAAATCACCTGCCTTCGCAAGATCGCGCACAGCCGCCACCACGTCGTGGCCGGCCTCGCGCAATTGCCGTGCCAGCCGCCCGCCAATAAATCCCGTCGCACCTGTAATGAAATACTTCACAATGCTCCCCTTGAATGCTTTACTAATCAGTGTTCATCGCTGTGCGCCCATCTCTCTCCATGCCTTGTAAAAGTGCAATGAGCATGGCCGGCAACTCCCTGTGAAAGTTCACGGTCAATCCGCGTAGCGCCTTGTCACGCAATGCTTCAGTCACCACGGCCGAGGTGTCGGCCTGATGCCACAACCCCACCACGATGGCTTGAATGCGCATCAGCACGAGTGCACCTTCGCCGGCCTGAAGCCAGGGCAGGTGCTGCTCAATCCGCATCCCCGTCGAAGTCAGCCTGCGCAACAGCATGTGCTTGAAGCGCATGGCCGAATCCAGACCAATGTTCTGCTCCAGCACCGTCGATAGGATGGCAAGCAGGCGCACAAACTGGGTGTTGCTTTTGAGGGATTTGGCGATGGCCTGGGCGAACGCTTCAGCCTCACACGGCACCGGCAGTTTGGCCAGCCGCGCATCAATGTCGTCGAACCAGGCTTCCAGTTGTTGGGTCTGCACGGCCAGAAACAACTCCTCCTTGGTCGGGAAGTACAAAAACACCGTGCCTTTGGCCAGTCCCAATTGCCCGGCCACGCCCGCAATCGTCACAGCCTCATAGGTGGAGGCATAGAACATCTCCCAGGCCGTTTGCAAAATGGTCTCGCGCCGCTCGGCCTTCTGATCATCACCAATAGCGCGTCTGCCTGCCGTCTTCATATTTAAATAACCCTGGGTCGTTTATAATTGACCTCGGGTCATTTGTCAATGAGCCCCAGACCTCGCTTGGTTTTTAAAACTAGCGAGGTCTGGGGCTCATTGGAAAAGCAAAACACGGACGCGATCATCGCCTCCGTGTTCCAATCAAGATCAGGCGCGGCGTGCTACTTCACCGGCACCGCCTGCATATCCATCTGCAGCTGGCGCGCCATTTCGCCATTGCCGATCAGCCTCAGTTCATCAATCGCGCGCCCCAACGATTTGGCGGCCGCATCCATCTGGCCCAACTCGCGTTGCGCCCGCGCCACCACCCGCAATGCGATGGCCTCGTCAAAACGCGTGCCCTCTTCGCGGAAGATATCGGCCGCAGCCTGGGCCTGTTCCAGCGTCTCGGCCAGGTTGCCGTGCGCCTCGGCCAGCCGTGACTGGATCAAGTGGTTGTAGGCCGTCCACTCCGGCGAGCCGGCATCGCGCGCCAACTCCGCTACTTTGGCCGCGTCTATCGCGGCTGCATCCGGCTGATTGAGCTCCAGCAACGCCCATGCCCGGAACGCCATCAGTTTGGGCAGGCTGTCGAAAGTCTTGACCTGCTCGGCCCATTTCATCGCCGCGTTGAATGCGTTCAGCGCTTTGCTGTCCTGATGACGCAGCAACCAGGACAGGCCGGTCTCCATGTGTGCCGTGGCCAGCAGGTTTTCGTTGCTGGTGTCTTGGGCCGCGTCAATCATCATCTGAATATGAATCTGAGCCTTGTTGTAGTCGCCGACTTCGAGATACAGATCGGTCAGGTTGCTCAACAGCGCGGCAAACGTGCTGATCATGTTCAACTCCCGCACCACGGTCAGCGTTTCTTCACTGAGCGAAATGGCCCGCCTGTAATCCCCGCACTCGTGATAGGCCAGGGTCAGGGCCGTGTTCACCCGCGCGCGCGCCGAGCGTTTCCACTCCAACTCCGGCAACAAGTCCAATTCAGTCAGGGTGGCCTCGGCCTCCTGAATCGCCTCGTCGGACCGGCCCAACAGCGTTAGCATCTTGCAAATTTCGCTGCGCAGTTGAAACGCCTCATAGCTGTGGCCGTCCTCGGGCTGGGCGGAATCCAACAAACTCATCAGCGCATACATCGAGCTCAGGGCCTCGCGTAGCCGACCGGCCCGGGCAGCCAGCGCGGCCAGCCGCATTTGCAGGCTGGCATAGCGCGGCCAGCCCAGCGCGTCCAGACCGCGCGCCAGTGCCCGTCGCGTGCGGGTCTCGCTTTTGTCGTAGCTGCTGTCCACGTCGTACAGATAGCTCAGCGCCTCATCCATGTTTTGCCGGTATTTGCCTACTTGAAGCTCATCGTCAGCGTCGGTCGGCGTATAGCGGTTCAGGTTGCGCTCGGCCCGCTCGTACAGCCCGATAGCGCGGGTGATGCTGCCGGCTTGCCGTGCATATTGCCCGGCCACGATGAGATAGCGTGCCGTGCTGTCAAACACTTTGCCCTGCTCATACATCTGGGCCAGCTTGGGAGCCATATCGGCGCTGTCGTCGGGCCACATTCGGTCCAGCCCCTGTGCCGTTTTGCGAAACGCCATCAGCCGTTTTTTGCCGCGCAGCGTTTCGAGCAACTGGCGCTGAAACAGATTGCTGGTGAAGCGGTAGCGCACGGTCACATCGGTCCCCAGATCAATGTCACCCTCGTAGTCGATGATATCGTGCTCCATCTCGGCCGGCTCCAGCAGCTTCATCACTGTCAGCTCGTCTTTGCCCAATACATAGGCCAGCACAGCCGCGTCGAAAGTGGTGCCTTCCACGGCGGCGTGGGCCAGAATATCCTGCAACTCCGCGGGCAGG
>JBBQST010000471.1:0-3424 GCA_038213625.1 Thermoflexales bacterium | reverse complement strand
GCCACCAGCGCTGCGCAAAATTCGGTCTGGCCCTGCAACCAGGTGCCGCGTGCGAAGTAGATCGACCAGGGGCTTGTTGCTGCCAGCAGGCCGGCCCATATGGCGGCCGATTGCCCCATCAGCCGGCGCGCCAAATCCAGTGTCAGTGCCACAGACAACACGCCCAGCATGGCACTGATGGCTGTGGCAAATAGTGGGCTGCGTGAGAACAGGCCGATGACGGCCCAAAAGTAACTGCTGAGCGCGGGGTTCGGCACAGCAATGCTGGCACCGGCACCGACCAGAGGCAAGGCCGCGACATCGCCACGTGCAAGCGATTCGAGAATGCCAATTCCAGCCGCATGAGGCGCTGCCCAATCAAACTCGTGCCGAACTGCATCCAACGCGAAGAGCCGCGCAGCAAAGGCGAGCCACAAGATCAGCACAAAAGCCAAACGGGGTAGGCGTGCTGATGCGTGTGCTTGAAATTTCGACATGGGACGACACGATAGTGTTCGTGATCCGGCTCGCGTGCGGGTGAATTCTGGATGAGTTTTTGCCGTGAAGCGGATTCAGGGGAAGACTTGTACCCCATGAATCGTTGCCCGTCGCAGTTGTAAAACCCTCTACAACGGCGCATACTCGCCCATCGACATGAATACTCAAAAACTATTGCCCGTTGTCACATCAATTGCAATCATTTTGTTGATCGCGGTGTTGCGCGACCGTTCGCGCACACTGGCGGCCGTATTCGGTACCATGCCGATTAATATGCCGTTGGCGCTGTGGGTGGTGTTTGGCTCATCAGATGAGGGGCCTGTGGCCGCGGCCAACTTCACACGCTCGTTGCTGGTCGGCCTGGTGCCCACCTTCATCTGGCTGATTGTGGTGTATGTGGCCTTGCGCGCCGGCTATGGGCTGGGCATTGCCTTGCTGATCGCCTATGCGGTGTGGGCGGTGCTGATGGGGATTGCATACTGGCTTGGCATCCTAACCGTGGTCAAGTAACCACTGGGTCTAATACGCGCCCAGTTCATCCAATCGCTCATCGCTGATGCCGAAGTGGTGCGCCAATTCGTGCTTGACCGTGCGCGCAACTTCGGCCTTCAGTTCATCCAATGTGTCGCATTCTTCCTCATGAGCTGTTTGAAAAATCGTAATCAAATCTGGCAAGGCCATATCGTAGCTGCCGTCGCGCTCGGTTAGGGGCGTGCCTTCGTATAAGCCGAAGAGGGCTTCATCATCATCCATGTCTTCAATATCCTCTGGTGTCGGCGCAACCTCAACCTGCATTTCCAGATTATTGATGCGACTGCGAATGGTTTCGGGTAAGGCATCGACGGCCTCCCACACGATCTTCTCAAAATCTTTAGGGCTAATATGAATCATGGTTAAAAAGTGTTGACTCAAGACTCAAGACCTCCTGCAAAATAACGTCGAAAGCCTAAGTAAGTCGCCAAAAGAAATTGATCGTCAGTTGACGGGTTGCCGTAAGGACAAATGTGCAATAAGCCTTGGTAGGGGCGCAGCATGCTGCGCCCCTACCAAACGGTTCGCCGCGATTCGTTATTTTGCAGGAGGTCTTCAGCATAAAATCCATTTCTCAATTCACTTACTCAGATCAGAATAGGAAGTTTAAAACATGCTCCTCAAAGATAAAGTCGCCATTGTCACCGGCGCCAGCCGCGAAATTGGCGCGGAGATGGCGTTTCAGATGGCTCAGGCCGGCGCCGCCGTCGTCATCGCGCACTATGCCGAGCCTGAGCTCGCGCAACAAAACGCCCAACGCATTATCGATGCAGGCGGCCGCGCCATTGCCGTGGAATCCGATGGCCGCAAGGTCAGTGATTGCTACGCGCTCGTGGAAGCAGCGGTGCAAGCCTTTGGCCGGGTAGACATCGTCGCGGCCAACGCCGGCATCACCCACGGCGGCCCCTTTCTCGACTTTGCCGAGGCCGACTATGACCGGGTGATGGACACCAACATCAAAGGCAGTTTCTTTCTGGCCCAGGCAGCGGCGCGGCAAATGGTGAAACAGGGCCGCGGCGACTATCGCCTGGTATTTAGTGCTTCGGTGGTGGGGCTGGCGGGTGTGCCGACCATGACCACCTATGGCACCACCAAACTCAGCATGACCTATCTCGCCAAATCATTGGGCGTGGAACTGGCGTCGTACGGCATCACCGCCAACACCATCGTCATCGGGGCCGTGCTCAACGAGCGCAACCTGGCCGGTAACCCCGACTATGCCGAGATGTTTGGGCGCATTTTGCCGATTGGCCGTGTTTTGTATCCCGCCGATATTGCCGCCGCGCTGATGTATCTGGTCTCACCGGCGGCCTCGGCTGTCACCGGCCAATCGCTGGTGGTCGATGGCGGCCTCTCGCTTTCGTTCTCCTTCAGTCCTGCGCATCGGCCGAATGATCAATAAGGTTTTGTGATTGCCAAGTCGGGGATTTTGGACAGAATGACAGAATGAACAAAATGGGATATCGCGTTTAGAACTCCCTTTGAGTGTATTCTGTCATTCTGTCCAAAATCCCCGACTGTTTTTCCAACCATGTCCATTCTTGTCATCGATCTTGGCAGTTCTTCCACCCGCGCTGTGCTGTTTGACGTGCAGGCAGAGTTGATCCCTGGGGCAATGACCCGGCACCCCTCGCAATTTAACGCCGACAACGAGGATGACCCGCGTGCGGCCGTTGATCGCGTGAATGAGGTGCTGGCTGAGCTCACTGCAAAATTTCCAAAAGGCATCACCGACATCGGCCTGTCGTGCTATGCCACCTCACTCATTGGGCTCGACGAGAACCATGAACCCGTGACGCCGGTGCTGACCTATGCCGATGCGCGTCCGGCCGAAGACGCGCGACATTTGCGTGCCGAGTTTGACGAGATCGAAACGCTGCAACGCACCGGCTGCCGCATTCGCTCCAATTACTGGCCGGCTAAACTCACCTGGCTGAAACGCACGCAACCGGATGTATTCTCACGCATTCGCTGGTTTTGTTCGCTGGCCGACTACGTGTGCTGGCGTGTGTTCGGCATCTTTCACACCGGCATTTCGGTAGCTTCGTGGACCGGCCTGGTAAACCGACAGACCAACGATTGGGACGAGACATGGTTGCGTGTGTTGAACTTGCAGCCCGATCAATTGCCGTCCATCGATCAGCAATCTGCAACGGTGAAGCAAGGCCCATGGCAGGGCGCGCAATTGCACCCGCCGTTGGGTGATGGCGCGGCAGCCAATATCGGCAGTGGTTGCACCGACCCCAGCCGCGTGGCCGTGACCATCGGCACCACGGCGGCGTTGCGGATTGTGAGAGAGACGGAAGCGGGGGGGGGGGGGGGGGGGGGCGAACAGGGGGGGGGGGGGCGCCGCCGCGCCCGCCCCCCCCCCGGACCCCGCGCCCCCCCCCCCGGGGCACAAACCCGCCGGAACCCC
>JBBQST010000470.1:0-3425 GCA_038213625.1 Thermoflexales bacterium | reverse complement strand
TCATGATCAACTGCAACCCCGAGACGGTCAGCACCGACTACGACACGGCCGACCGGCTGTATTTCGAGCCGTTGACGCTGGAACATGTGTTGAATGTGTGGGAGATGGAGAGTGGAAGGGAGGTGTCGGAGGTGTCAAGCGTGTCGAATGGTGTCAGTGACACCAAAGATACCTTCGACACCTCTGACACCTCTCGGCCCGTCCCCGTCTTGGTGCAATTTGGCGGGCAGACCCCGCTCAACCTGGCCAAGTCGCTGAAGGCGGCCGGCGTCCCAATTTGGGGCACCTCACCCGAAGCCATTGCGCTGGCCGAGGATCGCAAGCAGTTCGCGGCCATTTTGGACGAGTTGGAAATCCCGCAACCCGAGAACGGCACGGCCATGTCGTTGGATGAGGCGCGCGTGGCGGCCGAGCGCATCGGCTACCCGGTGCTGGTGCGGCCGAGCTATGTACTGGGCGGCCGGGCCATGGGCATTGTGTATGACGAGGCCGAGCTGAGCGACTATGTGAGCGAGGCCACGCGCGTCTCGCCCAATGCACCAGTGCTGATCGACCGCTATCTTGAGGACGCATTCGAGCTCGATGTCGACGCCGTATGCGACGGCCAGCAACTGGTCATCGGCGGGATCATGGAGCAGATTGAGGAGGCCGGCGTGCACAGCGGCGACAGCGCCTGCATGATGCCGCCGCTCAAGGTCAGCGAGTATCACCTGAATATCATTCGCGACTACGTCGAGCGCATCGGCCTGCGCATCGGCGTCAAGGGCCTGATGAATGTGCAATTTGCCATCAAAGACGAAGTGGTCTACGTGCTGGAGGTGAATCCACGCGCCAGCCGCACCACGCCGTATGTGAGCAAGGCCACCAGCGCGCCGCTGGCCAAGATCGCGGCCCAGATTGCGGGTGGCATGACCTTGAAAGAAATCGGCTTCACCGAAGAGCCCAAGCTGGATGGCTTCTTTGTCAAGGAAGTGGTGCTGCCGTTCAACAAGTTCCCCGGCGCGTTCGTTCGATTAGGGCCAGAGATGCGCAGCACCGGCGAAGTGATGGGCCACGCCAGCACCTTCGGCCTCGCCTACGCCAAGGCCCAGATGGGCGCGGGTGAACGCCTGCCGCTAAACGGCCGCGTGCTCATTACCGTGAACGACTATGACAAGGCCGCGGCTACCAAGATTGCGCGTGACCTGCATCAGATGGGCTTCGAGATTCTGGCCACCCAGGGCACGGCCGAGTGGTTGAGCAAGGTGCACGTGCCGGCCAGTGTGGTGAACAAGGTCAGCGACGGCTCGCCGCATGTGGTGGACTTAATCGTGAAGGGCGAGGTGGATCTGGTGATCAGCACGCCGCTGGGCAAGCGCGCCTACGACGACGGCCAGCTCATTCGCGCCGCGGCGACGATGAACCGCGTGCCACTGATGACGACGCTGAGCGCGGCGCAGGCGGCTGTGCAGGGTATTCGCGCGCTCAAGTCCAAAGAGATCAAGGTGCGCAGTTTGCAGAACCATCACAGCAAAGACATTTGAAATCTGGATAATGGAGCTGGCGCGAGTGTTTGCAAATGCGCGTGCCAGCTTCATTCTTCAGCCGCGCTTTCAACACCATGTGGACGTTTCTCACCAGCCATGCCCAGGTCCTATTGTGCATCTGGCGCAACAATGAGATGACAGCGCGTGAGATTGCGCAAGTGGTCGGCATCACCGAGCGCAATATCCAGCGTATCGTGAGCGACCTGGAGGAATCCGGCTACATTACCCGCACCCGCGAAGGCCGGCGTAACGTCTACGAGATTCACCCCGAAGTACCGATGCGCCACCCCGCGCAGCAGGGCCGCTCGATCCAGGATCTGCTGGAGCTGCTTGGTAGCAAACCGCCAAAGCCGCCGCAGAACAAACGCGCCCGCTGATCTCGCCTAGAACTACTCATGCACTGCACCTTTGTGCATATTGGAATATACGACTATTTTGTCGTGATATTTTTATCAATATTCTAACGACTCAACTGGAGAATTAATTGTGGAGACATTTGAACTGTTACGAACCAACCTGCTCTCGCCGATGGTGCTGGCGTTTGTGCTTGGCATTGTGGCCACCCTGGTCAAGAGCAACATTGAAATCCCTGAGCCGGTCTACAAAATCATCGGCGTCTACCTGCTGCTCTCGATCGGCATTAAAGGCGGCACCGAACTGGCGGGAGTAAAACTGGCCGAATTTATCGGCCCGGCCTGTGTGGCACTGGGTCTGGCCGTTGCCATCCCAAGCTGGTCCTATCTCATTCTGCGACGGCTGGGCCGGTTCAGCATTGCCAACGCCGCGGCCATCGCCGCGCACTATGGTTCGGTCTCATCGGTGACGTTTATCACAGCCATCTCGCTGATGAAGGAGTTCAATCAACCGTATGAGGGTTTTATTCCCACGCTGGCCAGTTTTATGGAGTGGGGGGTGGTGGTGGCGCTGTTCATCGCCCGCTGGCGGCTCAAGCGCACGGCTTCGCTCAAAGACGTGCTCATCGACACGCTGAGTGGGCGCAGCGTGGTGCTGCTCATGGGCGGCCTGATCATGGGCGTGCTGATCGGCGAAAAGGGCTACAAACAGATCGAGCCCTTCTTTGGCGATTTGTTCCGCGGCGTGCTGACTTTATTCTTATTGGAGATGGGCATGGTGGCGGCACGGCAACTGCGCGAATTCGCCAAGGTCGGGCCGTTTATGGTGGCCTTTGGCATCCTGATGCCGATCCTTCACGGCATCATCGGCGTCAGTCTAGGCACCTGGGTCGGTCTATCGCTGGGCGGCAGTTTTGTAATGGGCGCCATTGCAGCCAGCTCCAGTTACATCGATGCGCCGGCAGCGGTGCGCGCCGCACTTCCCGAAGCCAACCCCGGTATTTACCTCACCTCATCTCTAGGCATCACGTTTCCCTTCAACATCATTGTTGGATTACCGCTCTACTATGAGTTTGCACGCTGGTTGCACGGATAACGGTCGAGCCCGCTGGCTGACTGAACGAATCGGACAGATCCGTTCATCACGAAGATAATAGCCCGTATGAAAACCTACGGTGCCCAATCCATGGTTGCTCCGCTCAAGCGCGTGCTGGTGCGCCGGCCCGATGCCGCCTTTGGCAATGCCGACCCAGCCGCGTGGCACTACACCGCTCCCATCAACCTGGAGATTGCCCAGCAGGAGCATGCTGCGCTGAGCGACCTGTTGCGGCGCGCCGGGGCCGAGGTGATCTACCACGAGGTGGCTTTGCCGCAGCATGCCGATGCCATCTTCGTGTTCGACCCGGCGCTGGTGACCGATGCCGGCGCGATCCTGCTCAGCATGGGCAAGGTGTTGCGTCGCGGCGAGGAAGCGGCCATACGGCAAACCTTCGAGCGGCTGGATATTCCGATTCTGGCGGCATTACACGGCGAGGCGCGGGCCGAG
>JBBQST010000469.1:0-3436 GCA_038213625.1 Thermoflexales bacterium | reverse complement strand
GCGCCGTCCAAAAAGCGTGCCATTGGATAAACGCTGTTCACGCCGGTCAACGGCATCGCGCCGTGGCTCATCACGCCGTGAATCACGGCCCGCACCCACATCACACCCTTCTGCGAGATACACAGGTGATTCTCTTCGGGCTCGCACACGATGCACGCCGTCACACGGTCGGCCCAACCCTGCTCCACAAAGTGCTTGATGCCGATCATGCGGCCCTCCTCGTCGCACACAATGCCCAACACAATGTCGCCATCCAGTGCAACGCCGCTTCTCACGATGGCTTGTGTTGCCATGAGCGCGCAGCACACGCCGGCCTTCATGTCGTTGGCCCCACGGCCATAGATGCGGCCGTTGCGGATTGTGGCGCTGAAGGGCGGGTCGGTCCACACGGCCGGGTCGCCCTCGGTCACTACGTCGGTGTGGCCTTCGAACATGAGCAATTGTCGATTGACCATTGACGATTGACCACTGGAGCCGTCGCCAATAGTCAATCGTAAATGGTCAATGGTCAATCCATTTGCGTTGCTATAAAAGGCAACGATGTTGGGCCGGCCTGGTTCTACAAATTCAAACTGCGTCTGCAAACCCATCTCGCGGCAACGCGCTTCCACCCAGCGCGCAGCGGCTTCCTCGCCTTCACCCGTTTCAGGTTTCCACACCGATGGAATGCGTGTGAGCGCTTGAACCCAGTTGATTAATTTATCGTCATCAATGTGGGCGAGCACAGCTTGTTCAATAGAACTTAAATTTGGGCTCAAATCATTTTGCATGGCGCATCAATTTCTCCAATGCTTCTTCAACGGTGAGCGCCGTGCCAAGATTGAGCCGCTGCAATGCATCGGTGACCGGCGGCACATTCAGGCCCAACTCACGCAGCCGATCCACCTGTGAAAAGACTTTGCGCGGCGTGTCTAACATCACGGTGCGGCCCTCGGCGATCACACACACGCGGTCGCACACGCGGGCCAGCTCCTCCATGTTGTGGCTCACGATCACCAGCGTCATGCCCTGTTCGCGCAACGCCAGAATCTGGGCGAACAGTTGCTCGCGCGCTTCGGGGTCGAGGCCGGCCGTGGGCTCATCCAGCACCAGCACTTGCGGCTGCAACGCCAGCACGCCGGCAATGGCCACCCGCCGCATCTGGCCGCCGCTCAGCTGAAACGTCTGCCGGTCTTTGAATGCATCAAACCCCAGCCCAACCGCTTCCATCGCCGCCTTCACCCGCCCACGAATCTCCTCGCGGCTGAGTTTCAAATTGCGCGGGCCGTAGGCAATGTCATCGCCGACGAATTGTTCAAACAACTGCGCCTCGGGAAACTGGAAGACCAGGCCGACGCTGCGGCGAATCGCTTTGACGTCGATATTGGGCGCGGCTGTGTTTTGACCCAGCACGATCACCTCGCCGCCGTGCGGCCGCAAGAGCGCGTTGAGGTGCTGGATGACGGTGCTCTTGCCGCTGCCGGTGTGGCCGATCAGGCCGAGGATTTCGCCGGCGCGCACATCCAGTGAGACATCGTGCACGGCGCGGTGTTGCATGGGCGTGCCGCGCATGTAGTCGTGGGTGAGATGTGTGACATTGATGAGAGGCGCAGAATCGTCGACGATTACGTAATCGTTTACGTCTACGTAATCGTCTACGTTCACGTTCACGTCGACGATTACGTCTGTCGCCGCCACAAACTCATCCACCGTCAACACATCCATCGGAAACCCAGACCGCCGCCGATGCAGCGCGCGCGCCAACTGGGTGATCTGCGGCACGGCCATGTGCAATTCGTCCAGCGCATCCGCCTGGGCAAACACCTCGCGCGGCGTGCCTTGCAAGGCGATGCGGCCCTCGTCCATCACGATCACACGGTCGGCCTCAATCGCCTCGTCCATCAGGTGCGTGATCGCGACCACGGTCGTGCCTTGCTCGCGGTGCAGCCGACGCACCACCGCCAGTACCTCCTGCCGGCCTTCAGGATCGAGCATGGCCGTGGCCTCATCCAGCACCAGCACCCGCGGCCGCATGGCCAGCACACCGGCGATGCAGATGCGCTGCTTTTGCCCACCACTCAGTTGATGGGGCGGCCGGTGCCGGTAGGGCAGCATGTCCACCTGGGCCAGCGACGCATCGACCCGCGCAATAATTTCCTCACGCGGCAACCCTAGATTCTCCGGCCCAAACGCCACATCTTCTTCCACAATCGTCGCAACGATCTGGTTATCCGGCATCTGAAACACCATGCCAACGGCCGTGCGAATCTCGCGCCAGTTCGATTTGGTTTGGGTGTTCAAGCCATCGACCAGCACCTCGCCCTGAGTCGGCAGCAACAGCGCATTGAGGTGCCGGGCCAGGGTGCTCTTGCCGCTGCCATTGTGGCCGAGGATGACCACATATTCGCCCTCGGCCACATCGAGATCAACGCCGCGCAACGCCACCACCGGCTCGCCCTGCTCGGGCGTGTAGGTGTGGTGCAGATTGCGGACTTGGATGAGAGGAGACACGGAGTTGTTAGTCACTAGTCGTTAGTAATGAGTCAAGAGTCTCAGAAAGTTACTTCTTAAACTAACGACTAAAAACTAATCACTAATAACTCTTAGAGCGGCGGATCGTAGCGGCCATCCACGGCGGTCCATCCACCATCCACAAATATCACCGAGCCGGTGACATACGAGCTGGCGTTGGAGGCCAGGTAGACCACGGCGCCGGCCATCTCACTCGGCTGCGCCCAGCGCTTGAGCGCGCTTTTGCTGGCGTAGGCCTCGTTCCAGGCGGGGGTGCTGGTGATGGGTTTGGTGAGCGGCGTATCGACCACGCCAGGAGCGATGAGATTCACCCGCACGCCGTTGGGCGCGAGCTCGGCCGCCAGTGCGCGGCACATCTGGCGCACGCCGGCCTTGGTGGCGGCGTAGATGCTCTGGCCCTGCTCGACCACATCGGCACGAATACTGCTGAACACGATGATGCTGCCTCGGCCGCGCTCGGCCATGCCCTTGGCGACATGGCGCAGGAGTAGAAACGTGCCGCGCAAATTGAGATTGACGATGCGGTCGAACTCGTCGTCAGTCAGACTCAGCATCGGCTTGCGCACGTTGATGCTGGGCGTGCTGACCAGAATATCGATGGGCGGCGTGTCCTTCAACCCCTCGGTAATTTGGGCACTGGTGCGCATATCCAGCAGCAGCGCGCTAGCCTGGCCGCCGTCTTGTTGAATGCGGGTCGCGGTGGCTGTGGCGTTGGCGAGATTCACATCGGCACACAGCACCGTTGCGCCGTGCGCGGCCAAGCCCTGCGCACACGCCTGGCCAATGCCGCTGCCGGCGCCGACCACCAACGCGGTGCGGCCGGTGAGTTTGAACATGGAGTGGTAATCGAACGAAACAGTAGTGTCAGTCATAGCTTGTAGGGACGTTGCGCTGGAACGTCTTAATCGAAGCATTATTCCCGCGA
>JBBQST010000468.1:0-3462 GCA_038213625.1 Thermoflexales bacterium | reverse complement strand
GGCACATTGCGCTTGCGGCGCGCGCCCTGCGCCGGGCTCAGCCGTTCCATCTCAGCGGCGTAAAAGTCGCAAAAGTCAATCGCCTCGGCCACATCGCCGTCGGCATCGCGCCACGGCTTGCCAGCTTCGTAGACCTGCCAGGCATTGATCTCGTAGCGGTGCTGCCTGAAATAATCAGCCGTGCGGCGCAACACATGCGCGCGCGCGGCCACATCCACCTCGCGCCAGATCGGAAACATACGCTCGGCCAGATCCAGCGCACGCTCGGCCTGTTCCAGCGTGGCAAAGTGGGTCCGGCTCACCACCTCGTTTTTGCAGGAGGGATTCTCACGCGCCACCACGTTCGAACTTTCCTCGCGCCGCCCGCCGATCACCACCGGCACCGCAAAGCCAAACTCGCCGCGCACCTGTTTTAACGCATCGGCCATAAGCTGTTGGTTGGCCGCGATAGCAAAATCAATCACCGGCTCGTTTGTAAAGGCGGAGTGGGTGACCGAAGGGACTTGAGTCTTAAGTCCTGGGGCTGGTTTTCTCAGCAGCTCGGCCTGGGCGCTGGCGTTCAACTCGACCTGGCGAATGAACGAGTCGTTGCTGGTGTTCTCCAACAGACGGCGCACCAGATAGGCCATGCCGGGCAGGGTTTCGCCGAACGGCACATACACCCGCACCCGCTCGCCCTGCGAGGCCAGCGCTCGGCCGATGCTCTCGCCCATGCCAAACAACACCTGATACTCCACCGTGCGTGGCGGCAGACTCATCTGCTGGCTGATGGCCTGCGCGTGCGCGACCGAGCGCACATTGTGCGAGGCGATGGCAGGATGCAGAAATTGAGAATTGAGAATGAGGAATTGAGTGAGCGCCTCATAGTTGGCGTCGGTTTCCCATTTGTGGGCAAACACCGGCGCGGCATAGTCGCGCTGGGCCGCCAGCATGGTCTCGAAGTCCCAATAGGCCCCCTTGACCAGCCGAATGGTGAACGGTGTGCCGCGCTGCTGGGCAAAGGCCAGCAAACCGCGCAGATCGTGCTCACTGTCGCGCAAATACGCCTGCACCACAATGCCGATGTGTTCCCAGTCGCGATAGGCCGGCTCCATCAAAATTTCTTTGAAGACGCGCACGGTCATGTCGCGGTAGTCGTATTGCTCCATGTCGATGTGGACCTGAGCGCCGGTCTGGCGGGCCAGGGCCAGGATCGGCCGCAGGCGGGCTTTGACGGCCTCGCTGGTGGCCTCGGCCGCCATCGGGTCGAACCTGGCATACAGCGATGAGAGCTTGACCGACACATTTACGCGCGGCAACGCCGTGGCGCCCAACGTGATGCCATACGGGGCTGTGTCGATTTGGGGATTCGCCGGCCAACGACCTTGTAGATCGCCCATGCCGCGCAGCATGTCCATATATTTACGCTGATAGAGCTCGGCCTCGCGCTCACTGATGACGGCCTCGCCCAGCAAATCCAGGGTGAAAGCCATGTTGCGCTGGCGCAGCCGTTCCACTGCGCGGGTGGTCTCGGCCAGGTTGCTGCCGGCGATGAAGCGCTCGCTCATCAGCCGCGCGCCCCAGTGTGCGGCGGTCGACATGAGCTTGTCGCCGAAGGGCAGCTTCTGCACCAGCGACATCAGCGAGCCTGCGCCAGCCGGTAGCCGCACGCCGGGCTGAGTGAGATATTCGTTCAGATGGCGGGCCACGGCCGTGGACGATTGCAGGCTCGGCAACACATCCACAAATCGAAATAGCTCCACTTTGAGCTTGTCATCGTGGGTGGCCAGCTTGAGCATCTGCTCGTAGAGCGCGTCGGCGATGCCGGTGTGGCTATTGCGCTTGAGTGCACCGAGCAGTTGCTGGCCGAGCTGTTGGGTCAGTTGCTCAATAGGGTTTACAGCATTGGGTTCGGCGCTGGTCCCGTCGTGGGGGTGCGGGGTCAATTGGGTCTGCGACTGTTGCATGGCAATCCTCCGGCGAGATTAGGCGTGTGCTCCCAGCACGACAATGCATTTGTCAAAGCAAATTGCTTAACCACGTCATTTCCGCGAACGCGGGAATCCAGGCGTAACCTCGCCGCAATACTTGATCAAGTCAGTTGTTAAAAAATTTGTAGAGATGATCTGGATCGTGAAATCGGAACTTTGGACAGAATGACAGAATGCACATCAAAAGGGCTGGAAAATTCGCATCCCTTTTTGTTTATTCTGTCATTCTGTCCAAAATTCTGCCCGTCTTAAGTTGACGGAGCCCTGTGCGATTCCATCTTGATCTTGTCAATCCTGTTCATTCTGTCCACAACCCGACAACGCCATGACGTTGAAGTGTACAGACCAAGCTGACCTATTTGAGATTGCGTTGAAAGAACGCCGACACGCGGGCGAGATAGGCCTGTGGATCCCGGCGATACGACCCGCCGTGCATGGCACCCGCCACCTCCCAATACTCGGCGCTGGGGTTGGCCGCGTGCAACTTGCGCGCTTCGGCCAGCGGCACCAGCATGTCGTTGGTGCCGTGGATGATGAGCACCGCCCGGCCCTGCAATCGGCCCATGTCGTCCACTGGCCGCGCTGCCAGGAGGTTGACCTGTGACATGCGCTGGGTCAACCACAGTGCCGGCTGCATAAACAACTGGCTTAGCCCGGTGATCTGGCTCCACTTCATTTCGGCCATTGGCACGAAGTCGGCAAAGCTGCAATCGGTGACGAGCGCGCCGAGATCGGGTTCATCGGCCATGGCCCCGATGCTGCTGGCACCGCCCAACGAGATGCCGAGCAAGCCCACCCGCTGCGGCGCAAACCCACGCGTGCGCAACCAGTCCACCGCGCCCAACACATCATGCCGCTCGTTTAAGCCAAATGAAACCGGAGCCTGGGTGGCGGTGCCGTGGCCGCGCAAGTCAATCATCAACACATTGAAGCCGCGTTGTCGCAGCGCCACGGCAAACCCAACAAAGCCATTTTGCATCTCGCGGGTGCGGCTGGCATCCTTGCCGTGCACCAGCACCACGGCCTTGTTTGAGGCGGCATTGGGCAAAAACCAGGCACCCAGCTCAATTCCCGGATCGCGCGAGGTGATGCGCACATCTTCATAGACAACGCCATATGTGGCAGGTCCCTGGGCGGGGTCGAGCGTGCGCAGTGCGCCGTAGAAATACAGGCTGACAAAGGCGGTGGTGCCGAGGTAGCCGATCAGCAACAACACGGCCAAAATCCGCACCACGCGCATCAGCCCCGGCACAATGCGCAAGGCCACCCGAAACCACAGCCACTTGTCGCGGGCCGCGCTGAATTGCCGTTGGAGCCGGGATTGGGTCAGTGCCTGGTTTCGAGCCATATTGATTTCAAAAGAGAAATTCGTTCTCTTGGAATGGAGGCTTTTTCCGACTCTGCGCGCGAGGACGCGCCGGCCAGAGTCGGCTAAAGCCTCCATTCCGAAGACGGTGAGGAATCATCGCCCAACAAAGGGCAGGTAATACGT
>JBBQST010000467.1:0-3465 GCA_038213625.1 Thermoflexales bacterium | reverse complement strand
CCACTATGTCTGCGTCACCGGCGTGCATGGCGTCATCGAGAGCCAGCACAGCGAGCCGTTGCGGCAGATTCACAACCAGGCGGGTCTGGTGACGCCGGACGGCATGCCGCTGGTGTGGGTGTGCCGCAGCCAGGGCTTCCCACATGTCGAGCGGGTGTATGGCCCCGACCTGATGCTGGCCGTGTGCGAGCACGGCCTGGACAAGGGCTACCGGCATTACTTCTTTGGCGGCGCACCCGGCACCCCGGAGAAACTGGCCGCGCGATTGCAGCAGCGCTGGCCAGCGTTGCAGGTGGCCGGCACGTATTCGCCTCCTTTTCACGCGCCTTCAGCCAGCGAAGACGAGACGATGGTGTCGATGCTGAATGCGTCGCAGGCCGATGTGATCTGGGTGGGGTTGAGCACGCCCAAGCAGGAACGCTGGATGGCCGCACACGCAACTCGCTTGCAGGCACCGGTGCTGATCGGGGTGGGAGCGGCTTTCGATTTTCACGCCGGCCTCAAACTCCAGGCGCCACGCTGGGTGCAGCGCAGCGGCCTGGAATGGCTGTTCCGGTTGGCCACCGAGCCGCGCCGGTTGTGGCGGCGCTACCTCAGCAACAACCCGCGCTTTGTGGCCTTGTTGTTCCTGCAACGGCTGGGGCTGCGCCGGTGGACGTTGTAGGGAGCAGATTTTCACCACAAAGACGCGAAGGGTTCACAAAGCATACGAAGAAAATTTTTGCCGCTTTTTGAGAATGCACCGAAAGTAAATTTGGCGCGATGTGGCTCAGGTGTGCCGCCGTTATACTTGCCCGTCACGTTATCAACACTAAACATGGCATATACCGAACCCGCAATTTTGGTGGCCGGCGCTGGTGGTTTCATCGGCGGTCATCTGGTCAAGTCGTTACTTGAGGCTGGTCACACCCGCATTCGCGCCGTCGATGTGAAGCCGATTCATGAGTGGTATCAGCGCTTTCCCCAGGTCGAAAACTGCCACTTCGATTTGAGCCTGCGCGAGGCGTGCGCCGCGGCCACGCAGGGCATGAGCCAGGTCTACAACCTGGCCTCGGACATGGGCGGCATGGGCTTCATCGAGAACAATCGCGCGGCCTGTATGCTGAACGTGCTGATTAACACGCATATGCTGATGGCGGCGCGTGATGCTGGAGTGGAGCGCTTTTTCTATGCGTCGTCGGCGTGTGTCTACGCGGCCGACAAACAACTCACCCCCGACCTGACGGCGCTGCGCGAGGAAGATGCCTACCCGGCCATGCCCGAGGATGGCTACGGCTGGGAGAAATTGTTTAGTGAGCGCCTGTGCCGGCACTTTCGCGAAGACTTCGGCCTGAACACGCGGGTGGCGCGTTATCACAATGTATATGGCTCCCACGGCACCTATCAGGGTGGTCGCGAGAAGGCACCGGCCGCCATGTGCCGCAAGGTGATTGAGGCCAAGTTCAGCGGCAGGCACGACATTGAAATTTGGGGCGATGGCCAGCAGACCCGCAGCTTTACCTATATCGACGATTGCACCAAGGGCACTCAAATGCTCCTGCACAGCGATTTTGCCGAGCCCATTAACATCGGCAGCAGTGAACTGGTGACCATCAATCATCTGGTCGACATCGTCGAGGACATTGCCGGCATCAAGTTGAACCGGCGCTATAACCTCGACGCGCCCAAAGGCGTTCGCGGCCGCAACAGCGACAACGCACTGATCCAGCAAACATTAGGCTGGCAACCCAACACAGCCCTGGCCGTGGGCATGGAGCGAACCTACCGCTGGATCTATGACCAGATGGCCTCGGCATGAGCGAGGTCTCGGTGCGAGCGGACTCGGTCCGAGCGGACTCGGTGCGTTCCAACGCGCTGCGGCACTTGATACCGCTGTGGATTGCGTTGCTGGTGGCGTTGGTGCATGGGCTGGTGTATGTGGTCGTGGTGCCGCCGTGGCAGCACTACGACGAGCCTTCGCACTTTGAGTACGCCTGGCTGATCGCCCATCGGCAACAACTGCCCCAATCGGATGTTGTAGACCTGGAGCTGCGCCGCGAGCTGATTCGCTCGATGGGCAACCACGGCTTTTACCACGACCTGGGTGGCGCACCAGACGCCGATGCGCTGGCACCCGAGCAACTGAGTATTGGCATCTCGCAGCTCGACGACCCGCCCGGCTACTACCTGTGGGCGGCCGCGTGGATGTGGCCGGTGCGCAATCAATCCCTTGAGGCCCAATTGGTGGCCGCGCGGCTGTCCTCATTGGCGCTGTTCCTGATCATCGTGGGGTTGGGCTACGCCACCACCGCTGCCATCACCCGCCCTGGCTCGCCCCTGCGCTGGATGGTGCCGCTCAGCCTGGCCCTACTGCCCAGCTTTGTGGATTTGATGACGGCGGTGAACAACGACGCCGGGGCCGTGCTCGCGGCCAGCCTGCTGATGTATGGGATGGCTATGCTGATCGTTCGCGGCATCTCGTGGCGCAAATTGCTGCTGCTCGGGCTGGCCATCGGCTTGTGTTGGGTGACCAAGCGCACTACCTTGCCGCTGCTGGGGTTTGTGCCTTTTGTGTTGCTATTGGGTGCGCTGCGTGGTCGTGCGCGATCGGTCGCATGGGCCGGCCTTGCACTCTGTGTGTTGGTTGCCCTGCCCGTGCTATTTGCGTGGGGCGATCCGGCTTATTGGATGCGCGGTAGTTTTCAATCTGTGCCGCTCAAAGTTGAGGTGGCGGGCAAATCAGCCTTGAAGTTGATCGCGACGGCCCAGCAGCCCAACAGTGCGGCGTTGCAACTCCTGCCTCGCGAAGCGGGCCTACCGGGCTCAGTCGTCACCATTGGCACTTGGATGTGGGCGAGCCGGCCGATCAGCGCACAACTGCCCATGTTGTTTGCCGAAGAACTCATCGCGCTTAACGCGCCACTTCAGGTTTCACTGGACACGCAACCCCGGTTTTATGCGTTCACAACGACCGTGCCGGCCATTTTTGAGCGGGTGTATTTGATTGTGCGGCCTTCTCCAGCGTTGCAAGCCAGCGACGTTGAACCTGCGGTGGAGATCTATCTACAGCAAATCGTGGTGGCGAAAGGCCAATTTCCGGTGGACCGCGCTCCGGTGTTTCATAGCGACGCACTCGCAGGCGGCACCTGGGGCAACGCAACCTTTCATAACGTCTTGCGCAATGCCAATCTGGCAGATGATTGGCCGTATCTCCGGCCGCAATGGATTGAGCGCACGCCGTTGGCGCGCACCTTTGAGTTTGGAAACTTTAACTTATTGGCAGGTGTGCTGGATTGGAGTGGGGCCGGCTGGTATTTTCGCGCGACGCTGGAAAACATGGCCAAGTCTTTCTGGATGGTATTTGGATGGGGCCATGTGCGTATGGATGCGGATTGGTACCCGCCGTTGTATGTGCTGGTTGGATTGAGCGGGGTGGGTGGCGGGTTGGCACTCTTGCGCCGCATGTACGCACGGCATCCTCAGGTT
>JBBQST010000466.1:0-3474 GCA_038213625.1 Thermoflexales bacterium | reverse complement strand
CCGTGCTCATCCCACTAGCTTATCATCTTGCCCTCTTATGTCCCTCTTTCCCGCTTTACTCCGGAGAGCCAAAAAGTTGTAGAGATGATCCAGATCGTGAAATCGGAATTTTGGACAGAACGAACAGAATGAGCGAAATGGATGAGCCACAGCCGACCCAATCATGAGTTTTGGCACTTTGTCAGCGATGCGAATGGTCCCAACGTTTTCACGTGTCGTTTTAGATCAGATATTCAGCACAGTTGCGTCAAAAGGCCGATGGGACGCATACAAGCGGCGTCTTACCATGGCACTCTCATGATCGAAGCTGATGCTCGAGTTCTAATTTGCCTCATCAACCAGCCCCGCGACCTGGAAATTGCGCGCTGGGATCACTGGTATCGCATTCCGCTGAAGCGTGCGCCGGCCGAATATCTGCCCGATGTGCTGGCGTTCTATCTCACGGCCGATTTTGGCGATGAGAAATGGGCCATCCACGAATATGCCGATGTGCGCGGCCACGAGCTGGTGCGCCGCGTCGATCTGTTCCCGGACGAGCCCAATCATGCGCGCGCCAGTGAGGTGTATTTCAAAATGCAATTGGGGCCGTTGATGCGGCTGCCTCGACCCATCCTCAGCCTCAAGTGGCGCCGCCTGACGTTTGTCCAGACCACCGGCGACCGGCTGCTCAACGCGCTCGAAATCGGCGAGTTGTTGGAGCGTTCGAGCAACCGCTTTGTCACTTTGATGGACAGCGAAATGCCACCGTCGGACGACGAGGCCTGATCGCCAATATCAAGCCTCGATCCCAAGTCAATTAGTTATTGCTACCCAACCCCGGCGCGCAATGATCGGCAAGCACCTTAAATTGATTTTGAACCTCATTGTCGCTGCGGCGGCGTGAGGCCTGAAAATCCTGCATGTTCTTCACCGTGACCATCTGTTTAAGACCTATGGACCGGTCCAACGGCACACCCGTTGAATCTGTATACGAGATGGCCGGCCCCGCCGCATTGGTCCAGTTCATCGGCCCATAGTAAATCTCGCGCCGGCATCCATGGGTTTCGCCCAGCTCCGGATAGCTATCGATGGTTTTGCTGCCGTCGAGCAGGGTGATGGGATCGAATGCAGCCACGCTCACGATGGTTTCGTATTTGGCATCCGCAACCTTGATGCCCCAGATCTCATACGAGTCGAGGTTGTTGCAAACCCCTTTTGGCCCCACCCCACGCTTGACCGGCGTTACAGGTGCATCGCACACTGAAATGGTGCCGCCGGTGTCGGCCATGCGCTGAATATGCATCTCATTGCCCTTGCTATCGATCACGTCAAATTGCAGGCTGTGAAAGCGCTCGGCAAAACGGCCCGCATTGCCGGTGCCCTGATGAAACACGATGCGGGCGTCGATCAGGCTGACCCGATTCTCGTTGTTGACCTCGCCCTTATTGGCGCATTCAACCTTAAAACCCTCATGCGGCTCGACCATGGGCATGGCCTGCATATCGGCAATGTAGCCAAATAGCGGCATAGTCCGATTCGCGCGGCATTGTTTTGGATCGCGCCCATGTTCGTGCGCAAACAGACAGCCGGTTTGCGCATCGCGCTGCGGATGCCAGATGCGATACAGTTTGCCGTTGGGTGCTTTCGCGACGTACTTGTCGTGCACCCATGCCGGACAGGCCTGGTCTTTGAGCTGGGGAATCGGCCGCGGGGGCTTTTCCAGCATGGCTGGGTCCACGCTGTTCCCCATCACCATGCCATCTTGAGCAAGAGCAGGTGTGCCGGCCAGAAACAATAATGTTGTCAATGTTGTAGTAATTGTGAGTGATGCGAAGGCGGCGGTGAGCAAGTTGTGTCGATTCATCTATCATTGTCCTCCAGCTTTGATCATGGCAGTAATGCCAGTCGATTGTCAAGTAGCGGCGGCCCGATAAACCGCCTTATTTAGAGCCTGAAGCCGTTTCGCGAGAACGCTTCTGTTACACCATGCGCCAAATGTTGATTACCCATGCCAGGGTGGTGACGATGACCACCCCCAACCAGATCATCGAAGACGCCGCTGTGCTGATTGCCAACGGCACCATCCAGGACATTGTGTCGCACACGGAACTGCGCACCAAATATCCGCATCTCAAATCCTCGCTGGATGCGAAAGGCAAATGGCTGCTGCCCGGCAATATCTGCGCGCACACCCACTTCTACAGCGCCTTTGCCCGCGGCATGGCCGTGCCCGGCAAACCCGCCAAAAACTTCATGGAAGTACTGAAGAAGCTGTGGTGGAAGCTGGATCGCGCCCTCGATCTCGACGGCGTGCGCGCGTCGGCTCAGGTAAGCCTGGTCGATGCCATCAAGCACGGCACCACCACACTGATCGACCATCACGCCAGCCCCAACGCCATCGAAGGCTCGCTGGACGCGATTGCCGAAGCCGTGACCGAGGCAGGGCTTCGCGCGGCGTTGTGCTATGAGGTGACAGATCGCAACGGCCTGGCCGGTGCCACCGAGGGCATTCGCGAGAATGCGCGCTTTGCACAGCGGGTGCAGTCTTCCAATAATGGGTTCGCCAACACGGTCAAGGCTGCGATGGGTGTGCATGCCTCCTTCACCGTCGGAGACAACACGCTGAATGCGTGTGTCAACGCCGCGCACGATCTCAATATCCCCATTCACATTCACGTGGCCGAGGACGCCGCCGATGAGGCGCACTCACAAAAATATTTCGGCAAGCGCGTGGTGAAGCGGCTCAAAGACATGGACGCGCTCGATGACATGAGCCTGCTGGCCCACTGCATTCACATCGACACCCGCGAGATGAAGTTAATCGCCGCAGCCGGCGCCAAGGTGATGCACCAGCCGCGCAGCAACATGAACAACGGCGTCGGCGTCGCCCCGATTCAAAAGATGCTGCAAAACGACATTTGTGTCGGCCTTGGCAACGACGGTTTCAGCAACAACGCTTTTGCCGAGATGAAAATCTGCGACATGCTGCACAAGCTGAACACCGGCGATCCGCGCGCGATGGGCGCGGACAAAGTCGTCGGCATGGCCTACGCCAACAACGCCGAAATCGCCAACCTGTTCTGGCCGGGCCAAAACCTCGGTGCAGTGCAAATTGGCGCACCGGCCGATCTGGTCTTGATGGACTACACGCCCTACACCGAGCTCAACACCGGCAATTTGCCGTGGCACATGCTGTTCGGCATGGATGGCAGCAGGGTCACCCACACGATGTGCAACGGCCAGTTGCTGATGAAAGACCGCGAACTGCTCACGCTGGATGAGGATGAGATTGCCGCCAAAGCGCTCGAAGCTTCACGACATACGTGGGACCGCGTAAGCAATCTTTAACCGACCTCGGTTCTTTCTTTGGAATGGAGGCTTGGGGGGGGCCGCCGCCGGGCCGGGGGGGGGGGGGGTGGGGGGCAAACCGAAAAGGAGGTAGGAAAGCGCAAAAATAGATGAAAAAAAAAAGTGAAAAATAAAAACAACCACCAA
>JBBQST010000465.1:0-3477 GCA_038213625.1 Thermoflexales bacterium | reverse complement strand
TTTTAATTGCTGATTCTTTCCAAAACGGCTGAGTAGTTCGTCAAGTAAAAGACTTTACGTATCCACGTCATTCCCGCGGAGGCGGGAATCCAGGCTTAACCCCGACGCGACAGTCGATTTAGCACTGGATTCCCGCCTCCGCGGGAATGACAGCTTAAGCTAATCGTTTCATCAAGGCTCAGGTTCGCCCTTGGACTAACCTAAAGTCTTTTACTTGACGGACTACTGAGTAGTTACACCAATGTTGATATTCCTTAGAACGTTGTTGATGGGGTTTGACAAAATAAACGGGATACCGCACGCCATGGGTAGGGGCGAAGCATTTGCCCGCACAAGTCTAGGAAAGCCAAAATTTGGCGGGCAAATGCTTCGCCCCTACGACTACGATCCAATACCCCGTTTATTTCTTCAAACCCCATTAACGACGCGCCCAACTCAAGCCAGGGCGTCCAGGCGCGCCTGCACCCAGGCTACCTCTTCCAACACACCGGCCTGCTCATACACCTGCCGGGCCGCTTCAAACGCGGCTCGCGCATCGGCCACGCGCTGCCCGCCCACATACACCTCACCCAGCACGCACCAGGCCGGCCCCAACGCCAGTGGGTCCCTATTCGCCTCGGCGCTGGCCAATGCCTCCTGGCAAAACTGCTCGGCCGCGCGCCACTGCCGCTGTTGCCGGCGGACATTGCCCAGCACGTATAAGCAATACGGCCGCACCACCGCCTCCTCATGCGCCAGCGCGCTCCAACACAAAGACTCCGATTCCTCCAAACGCCCCAGATGCGCGTAAGCCTCGGCCAGATTCGCCTCATTCAGCGACAGCCAGTAGGGTTGCTTCAGGTCTTGAAAAAACGCGATGGCGGCCTGCGCAGGCGCAACAGCCTCGGCATAGCGGCGGGCCAGTAAATTGGCGTAGGCGATGTTGGTCTGGGTCACGCCCACCGCGCAGATCACATTTCCAAAGCTGTTGTAGTGGCGGCCAGCCTCCTCCAGATAATGTTGCGCGCTGTCCACATGCAGCCGGCGCGCTTCCAGACGCCCCATCGCCTCGTTGGCCTTGGCCAGACTCACGGGCTCATTCACCTCGCGGGCCGCCTCCAGCGCGGTTTGGAAGTGGGTGTGCGCGGCACCCAGCCGGCCGGCCTCCTCTTCGATCTCGCCCAGCACGATCTCGACATGGTGCCGGGCCAGCAACGCCTCGTGCCGGGCGGCATCACCTTCACGCAGGCGAATCAGGTTGTGCCGGGCCATGCGCACCCGCACCGTCACCGGCTGCAAGCCTTGCAATCTCTCCTGGGTGTCCAGGCTGGCGCGATATTCGTTCAGCGCAGTTTGGATATCGCCGCGCTGGGCCAGCAGATTGCCGCGCAGCTCGTGAGCGTGGGTGGTTGATGCACCCATGGCCGGCCACTGGGCCGCATCCAGCACGGCCAGCCCTTCTTCCTGTTTGCCGACCAGGTGATACAACTCGGCCAGCAGCAACGCCAGCATCCGCCGGTCTTTCTCATCGTTCCAGACCGCAAATCGCAATGGCTCAAACAGGCGCAGGGCCGTGTGTGCCTGGCCCTGGCGACACTCTGCCTTGCGGTGGGCATGCCACGTCCAGACCGCCATTTGAGGCTGATGCCCGCTCACAAAATGGTGTGCCGCCAGCGTGTAGGCCCCGCGCTCGGCGCAAGCCTGAGCCGCCCACAGATGCAGGCTGTCGCGGGCATCGGCCGGCAACTGGCGGTAGAACGCCTCGCGCAGCGCCTGTGGCAAACTGACGTGATCGGCTGCATCCCACTCCAGCAAATTCAACTGAACCAGCCGGTCGAGCACGCGCTTCTGCCGCCATAAATCGGCCGGCGCGGGCGAATCAAACACGCACACCGCCTCAAGCACCGCCAGTTCCTTGTCGGACAAGTGCCGCCGCAAGCGCGCCAGAAACCAATCCAGCGACACCGATGAGGCGAGATCGGGCAAACTGGTAAACACCGGCTCGCCAACTTTGTGCAAGGTCAGCAACAACTGCAACAGCAGCGGGTTGCCGCGTGTGTAGGTCAGGGCGGCTTCACGCGCCGATGGGTCCAACACGAGGCCGGATTGTTCAAATAGTGTTTGGGCCTCGGCCGTGCCAAACCGGTTGAGCGCAAACACATGGCTCTGTTGTGGCTCGATCAGCAGGCGTTGGCCGATGAACAAAATGGGCGCGCCGTTGCGCGAAGACTCGGCAAATTCTTCGAGCCAGGCTCTGAGTCTGGCATGTTCTGCGTCCTCGTCCAGATCATTCAATGCATTCGGTAACAGCAGATCAGTCTCGTCGAAACAAAACAGCGGTGGATGGGCCTGCAATGATTCCAGACTCTTGCGAATCGTTGCCAACGCCTTGCCTGGGCCTACATCCTGGGGATGGGTGATCAGGTGCAGCCACAAATTGGATGCGTTGGCCCCGCCCTGCTGGTGCAGAAACAAGGCGATGGTGAAGATCAATTGCTCGACGGTGTCGGTCAGGCCCGGCCGAAAAGTGTGCCACAGCACCGGCGCTTTGCGGGCCCGCCACTCGGCCGCCACCGCCGCGCCCAGCGATGTTTTGCCAAAGCCGCTGCCGCCAATGAGATTGACAACAGCGCCGGTTTGCAACGTAGTCAGGCACTGCTGCAAGATCGCATCGCGGCCGACCAACGGCTTGACCAGCGGCGCTTCCAACCGCAGCGATGGCTGAAGCTGCGTGACCAGGGCGTGTTCCAGCCGCTCAACGGCGGCGTTAAGTTGTCGGTAAAAAGTGGATTGGCCCAACGCCAGCTCTTTGATCAAGTCGCCTTGTTTTGGGCGGGGGTCCTGGAAGTAGGTCAGCAAGAGCAACGCGGCCGGGTTGATGTCCTTGGCCGGCGCAATCTGGCGCACCAGAGTCCACAACAACGCTTGCAAACCTGTTTTCGGCCGGCTCTCCCAATCCTGCCAGATCGCGTTCAGCCGCTCATCGAGTCGCTTGATGCCCAGATGTGGCACGCCGGGAGGCGTGGCTGCACGTCCCGGCGTCGCATGCAACGCGGCCGACTCCAGCGGCGAATGCGATGTGAGCCATTCTGCATCATTGACGTGTTCCAGTGCCTGCCGCAAATTTGCCATAAAGCCATCCCGCATGCCGACCGGTGTCGGTGCGCTGTCCTGCGCCTTGTTTCGCTCCGGTTTCTGGTTCAGTTCAAGTTGCAAGGATTTCATAACACATCTCCGGCCGGCTATGGATGGGCCTGGTAGAAAGTATCACAAACATGGGAGTTTTCGAATCGCATTCCTTTTTAGCGTTCAGTAGCATGTTTAACAACGCTCTCGAAGGTCAGTATTTGTGATCCAGAATTCGAACAGACTGACGAATGCCGCTAGACGGGCACTCCGGCCTATGCCATGCTCATCGGGCCGCAGCCCGAGCCGTGGGAGCGATGAACCAAGCACTTCGAAAGCACAAAGCGTGCCACCCGAACACATTCGCTAGAA
>JBBQST010000464.1:0-3510 GCA_038213625.1 Thermoflexales bacterium | reverse complement strand
GTTGACGAAGGCGCAGCCGGCTTGCAGCACCTGCTCTACATACCACTTGGTGGCCTGCTCGCTGCCGACCGGCAGATAGTTCACCACCACATCGGTCTTGGTGTCCTTCAGAATTTTTACGATATCGCTGGTTTCACCCGGCGCTTTCTTGACGATCTTGGAGAGGTACTTGCCGATGCCGTCGTGGGTCATGCCGCGGTAGACGCAGCAGCCGGTGAAGGGGACATCGGCAAACTTATACGTGTTATTGGGCGCGGCGTAGATGGCCTCGCTCAGGTCCTTGCCGACTTTGTTCACGTCTACATCGAATGCGGCGGTGAACTCGATGTCGCTAATGTGATAGTCGCCGAGTTGCACATGCATGAGGCCGGGCACGCTGTCGCCGGGTTTGGCGTTGCGGTAGTAGTGCACGCCCTGCACCAGCGAGCTGGCGCAGTTGCCGACACCGATGACGGCCACCCGCACTTTCTTGCGCGAGGCCGCTTTCATCTGATCCAGTTTATTTGCTTTCTTAGCCATGCGCTGGATGATGCGCCACAGCCTGTAAAACTACTTAACACCCGTTAAGTATGATGGGCCGTATTCATGCCCAAACGCGATAACCGCTCCGAGCTGATTGTGAAGATTGCGACCCGGCTTTTTATGCGCCACGGCTATGCCAGCACCTCTGTGCGGCAGATCGCGGCGAAGGTGGGTTGTACCGAGGCGGCCCTGTATTACCACTTCCCACAAGGCAAACAGGAGTTGTTCGCCCACATCATCCAGTTGCAGACGCCGAACCTCACTGCGCTATTGGATGATGCCGAACAGGCGACCACCCTCTCGGATTTGATTCGGCGGGTGGGCACAGCGGCCACGGCCGATCTGGATTTTCGGCGCGTGCGATTTAACTGGATTGCCTCGGAGTTTGGTCAGCTAGGACGGGATGAGCAGTCGGCGATCAAAATGCACCAGATGGCGATTTACAAGCAACTCGGGACGCAGGTACATCGCTGGATCAAGGACACGCGCAAGGCCAGCCGGGTGACCTGGTCGCTCATGTGCATGTACTACGGCTACGGCCTACTGTTCTGGTCGTTGGACATGCGCTCGCTGGCCAATTTCACCGAGCATGATTTTGCCGAGGTGCTGGCCGAGGCGTTTAGCGAGTGATCGATGTTCCAAATCTTTGGAATGGAGGCTTTAGCCGACTCTGCCGTGCAGACACGGACGCAGAGTCGGCTAAAGCCTCCATTCCACTGCCCACTGCGCGGCTAGAAAATTAGCCCTTCTGCGTCTCGCGGTAGACGTGGACGATGCGTTGCACGGCGGTGGCCCCGCTCAATATCGCCAGCGCCCACACCATGACCACGATGCTGTAGTTGTGGGCAGGGTGCAGCAATAGGCCGGCGGCGATGAGCAGGAAGCGGCCAAAGCGGCCAAAGAAGCCGACTTTGCACTCGATGCCCAACCCTTCGGCGCGGGCGCGGGTGTAGCTGACCATGAACGACGTCATCATGGCGACGACGGTGACCATGGCTGAGGTGGTGTCGTTATTGGTGATGAACCAGGCGGCCAGACCCAGCATGAGCGCGCCATCGGCCACACGGTCCAGCGATGAGTCGAAGAAGGCGCCGAACTTGCCCTGCTGATTGGTCTTGCGCGCCAGTTCGCCATCCAGCGCATCCAGGGGCATGGCCAGACACGTCATCACCATGCCGCCCCAGAAAATCTGGCCCTGGCTGATGAGCACGCCGGCCACACAATTGAGGCCGAATCCAATAATGGTCAGCCAGTTGGGCGAGAGGCCAATCCGTTTGGCCGCGTCCACAAATGGGACCAGCATCCACCGGGTTCTAGCTCGAGCGATATCTTCCATTTTCTCATCGTCTCTTGGTCTTCAGCAGCCAGACCCGGCTACTGCGATCTTTGTATGGCATTGCCATGACACTGCCTGAATCATTCAGGAGCTACTGAGCCCACTTCGGGCGTTTGTATTCCTGCTGGTTTTTCTTACAATCCAAACCATTGTGCTAGTGCTGCAAGAACGGCGCTGTCTGGATAAAACGCTCGTGCGCTGGTTGAGCAGCGGCTCGACTGCAAATCTGGCAAATCTGACCTTGATATTTTGGATGTCTTAAATAGCAATAACCCCAAATGCCAGATTGGGTTGCGCGTAATCCAGGTGCGCAAATATTGCGGCGAAGATTACAGTGTCGGGTTGCTGCGCTGCAAAATTATAATCAGTACGTGTTAAGCCTGTTTTAGTTACGTCAATTAAACTGGCAGAGTTGTGCAAATTCGTGCATAAACGATCTTTGCCAGAGTTTGCCAGAATCGCGTGTGTTATGAGTTATCAGCCTGAAGACCTCGAGTTGGATGAAGGGTATTGGAAATCGTTATTGGCGGAAGCGGATGGAGAAACGGCTGGCGTGCGGCGATCTGTTTCGCCTCAGGCACACACCGATGCGAGTTCAGTTGAACAGGGCCACGTGCTGGCCCCTGAGCCACCCGTTTCGGAGCGTGCATTTCCAGAGCGGTCTCACACCGAACGGCCCCACGCAATGGGCCGAGAGTCGCGTGTGCAATTTAATACGCACGGCAACCTCTTGCATACGGAGCCGTCGCGCGAGCAGCTTCAGCAGTGGTGGGACACCTTGCATGAAGCTATGGCGCTGCATCACTGGCTGGATGTAGAGGTGACCGGCGTCAATCGCGGCGGCCTGATCGTCCATTACCACGCCCTGCGCGGCTTTGTGCCCTCCTCTCATCTCGCGTCGGTTTCACCAGACATGGACGAGCCGACACGGCGTGGCGTGCTGGCCAATCACCTGGGCCACCGGCTACATCTGCGTGTCATCGAGCTGGAGCCGGAGCAGGATCGGGTGGTGTTTAGCGAGCGGGCCGATGTTGCCCAGGATGAGGACGCGCCGGTGGAGATTCCGGCCGTGCTGCGCGAGATTCAGTCGGGCGAAACCCGCAGCGGCAAAGTCACCAACCTGACCGCGTTTGGTGCCTTTGTCGATCTGGGCGGTTATGAGGGGCTCATTCACGTGAGTGAGCTGTCGTGGAGCCGGGTGGGCCATCCGCGGGATTTGCTGGCGATTGGACAGGAAATCCATGTCTACGTCATCAGCGCCAACCCCTCGCAGGGCCGCATCGCGCTCAGCCTTAAGCGCGCCAAAAGCGACCCATGGCGCGATATCGAGCATCGCTATCGCATCGGCCAGGTGGTGCACGGTGTCATCACCAATGTGGTGCAGTTTGGTGCCTTCGCCAAGGTCGAGGACGATCTGGAAGGGCTCATTCATGTGAGTGAGCTGGCCGAGGGCAGCTTTTTGCATCCTCGCAATATTGTGAAGGAAGGCGATGGGGTCATTGCGCGGGTGATCGGGGTGGATGGTCATGCGCGCCGGCTGGCATTAAGCCTGCGCGGAGTGAATTGAATTTACTTTTCTGATCTTCTGATTTTCAGCCAAACAGATTCTCTGCCGTGCAGTCTGTCTGATATACTGCGCGGCGATGAATAAT
>JBBQST010000463.1:0-3513 GCA_038213625.1 Thermoflexales bacterium | reverse complement strand
CGCCATCAGCATGGACAGCAGATCGCCGGTGTCTGCACCGCCAGTGTCTGCACCGCCGGTGTCCGCACCGCGGCTGTCTGCACCGCGGCTGTCTGCACCGCCGGTGTCTACGTTGCGGCGTCGGTGCTCGGCAATGATGTCGTCGACGATCTTGAACAGCGCCTGCCCGGCTTCAGCTTCCTGCTTGTGGCGGGTCTTAAACAGCCTTTCCCACACCGGTTCATACTGGTTAATTCGGTCGTTGGCGCGCTCCAGAATGATGTGCATCAGCCGGCCAATTTCCTCTGCCTTCTCGTCCAGGGTGACGCCAAACAGAGTGCGATTGACGATGTCGAGTGCCAACGCCATCATGTCCAGCGCGATGTCGCGGGTTTGGCCGGCCTGCCATCCCTCCAGCAGGGCCAGGGTTTGCTGCACCATGGTGCTGCCATAGGCCGCGATGCGCTGGTGGTGAAAGGCGGGCTGGGCCAGTTTGCGCTGGCGTTTCCAAAAGTCGCCTTCGCTGAGCAGCAGGCCGTTGCCGATCAGGCCGCCGATGGCATTGCGTAGCAGCTCGGCCTTGTGAAATTCGGCGTGCCGCTGGACCAGAATCTCGTGGGTGAGCTCGGGGTCGCTGATGATATAGGTGACGTTTTTGGGACTTTTGTCGCCGATGTAGATGCCGTAAAACGGCCCGAATTTTTGGGCCATGCTGGTCATGTAGGTCAGGTTGTCGAATTCCACGCGCACGGGTAAGAGCGCGGTGATCAGTGTGGTGAAACCAGGGACAACGGGGCCGTCGGGGAGCTTGTAAGCCGGTGCTGTAGAAGTTTGCATTGCAAAAACAGGAAACTGTCGGCTGGGTTCAGCAGCCTGGACAGCGAAAATAGAAATGGCGTTACTTCTGCTCAATCTATCTGTCTGTACCTGCAAAGTCATCGAGTGAGCAGCGACATGAATATTCTATTCATTTGTGGTTCAGCTTGCGCCGGTAGAGTAGGCCCAGCAACGAAGACAATTGCAGGGACAGGTGAGTGACGGCGCGTGTCTCTGATGCAGCGCGAGCGCGCAAATTGAGGTGTTGGGTGCAGTTTATTAGAAATCGAGTTGGAATGATTGGGGTGGCGGCCGTGGTGCTGGCGGCACTGGTTGCAGGCGCAATTTTCATTGCGCGCACGCCGCAACAGGATGCCGGCCCAGAGGCGACGGTGGCCGGCTTGCAGGCCGACGAAGACACCAGCAAGTTCGCCCGGGCACTGGTGCCGCGCGACTTCAAGTTTCCAGAGGATCACGGGCCGCACAACGACTTTCAGACCGAGTGGTGGTATTACACCGGCAATATGCAAACGGCTGAGGGCGCGCACTTCGGCTATCAGTTCACCATCTTCAGGCGCGCGCTGATCCCGGGCCAGCTCAGCCAGCCGTGGTCGGATTTTGCGGCCAGCCAGGTGTATTTTGCCCACTTTGCCATCACAGACTCGAACGCCAATGAGCATGTGGCGTTTGAAAAGTATGCGCGCGGGGCGGCGGGTCTGGCCGGTGCCGAAGCCATGCCGTTTCAGGTGTTCGTGGAAAACTGGTCCATCGTCACCACCATGGGTATTGGCAGCGCCGAGGGCGTGCAGATCAAGGCGCGGCAGGGCGACTATGCCATCGATCTGAACTTGAATATCGCCAAGCCGATGGTGTTGCAGGGCAATCGCGGCCTGAGCGCCAAAAGCAGTGAGCCCGGCAACGCCTCGTACTACTATTCCTTCACCCGCATGGATACGCGCGGCACTGTGACGACGCCGCGCGGCACCTCCACGGTCAACGGCTCCAGCTGGATGGACCGCGAGTGGAGCACCAGTGCATTGGGCAAGACTGCGGTGGGTTGGGACTGGTTTGCCTTGCAGTTGGATGAGGGCGAGGGTGCGGCCGCGCAGACGCGGGGCCTTGATATCAAGTTGTTTCAAATTCGCAACAGCGATGGCAGCCTGGATCCCGTCTCCACCGGCAAGCTGGTGGAGCGCGATGGCAGCACCCGCGATATTGCGCTGGCCGACATGAAGCTGGAGCCGATTGAGACCTGGCGTAGCCCCGAAACCGGTGCCACCTATCCGGTGAAATGGCGCATTACTCTGGCCAAAGAGAACATCGTAATGGAGGTGACGCCGCGAGTGAAGGACCAGGAAATGCGGCTCAGCCAGCATTACTGGGAGGGTGCCATGATCATCAACGGCACCCACAACGGCGTGCCCTTCACCGGCGTCGGCTACCTCGAAATGACCGGCTACCAGGACAGCTTCAGCGGCCGGTTTTGATCAAGACTTCATACACCGGCCACTGGTCACCGGAGCGAATTTAGAGCAGATTGCTGATTGGTGTCCGAAAATGAACCCACCCCTAACCCCTCCCAAAGGGAGGCGGATTCCGCTCTCCCCTCCTTTTGGGAGGGGTTGGGGGTGGGTCATCCATCGTATGCCAACTCGCAATTTGCTCTAGTTGGGATTGCAGCAATTTCCCGGCGGGTCAATCACCAGCCAGTCCAGCGAGTAGACCTGACCAACGGCACCAATCGTAAAGCTGAGGTTGGCCGGCAGCCCAAACGTGCCTTGTAGATTGGTGGGGCCGTAAAAATTGTTGAGGCCGATGCGATGGCTCCCGCGAGGCGGGGAGAGAGATTGGATGAGATTGGAATGGACCTCAACAAAGCTGCCACACTGGTTGACCGTGGCGTGTGCAAACGCCATATTGTTGTAGCGGCTGTTTAACTTTAACAAGCATGCTGCATCTGTGTCCACGGTAAAAGACATCGGCGCACTATTGAGCATTGTGAACGTAGTGCCATTCGGCGTGGTTGAGAAGTTGGCGCGTGCATGCATCCAAAATTGGGGCGCCGGTTCCACTGGGTTGGGAATCGTGCATTGGAGATAGGCATTGCCATCAAATTCGGCGACGCCGTTGCCAAACTGGCGACTGGCCGTGTTATTCATCACCGTGCAGTAATTGTCGGGTGTGTAGGTTGTGCCGCTCGATGTGCGCACGGCCATGCACCCTCTCACCGTCGACCTCGATAGCGGCTGGTCCAGGTTGGTGACAAACACCCACGCCGTGCCCTTGCCCGAGGTCATCACCGGCACCACCAACTGCCCATTCACCCGGCAGGCGACCAGTGTTGGCTGAGCCGTCTCGCTGGCCGCCGATGCCGGCACAGGCAGTGCGAGCGCGGCCAGCATGGCCACCAGCGCCGCAGACCTGAGCAGGGTCGTTTGGGCCGCTGAGGCGCTGCACGTTGTGGTTTTGATTGTTGGAACTGAACGGTCTGGGTTAAACATGAATCCTGTTCTCCTTGTAATTCGTTTGAGTCACACTGCCGACATCGCAGCCGGCCATCCGTTTACTCTTACAGATTTCTAGCGAATGTGTTCGGGTGGCACGCTTTGTGCTTTCGAAGTGCTTGGTTCATCGCTCCCACGGCTCGGGCTGCGGCCCGATGAGCATGGCATAGGCCGGAGTGCCCGTCTAGCGGCATTCGTCAGTCTGTTCGAATTC
>JBBQST010000462.1:0-3522 GCA_038213625.1 Thermoflexales bacterium | reverse complement strand
TCGCGCCGAATATGAACGGCGTTGCGCCTGACACGATTGGCATTGGGTCCGGAGCCACTGACCCAAACCGACAGGCGCTGAATTGGTGCTATGCGGCATTTCAAGCCCATCTCAAACAGGCCGGCGCCGTGGATTTTGATGATCTGATTCTGCAGCCCCTGCTGTTGCTCGAATCAGACCCGGAATCACGCGCGTATTACCAGGCTCGCTACAGCCATGTCCTGGTGGATGAGTTTCAGGACACCAGCCTCAGCCAATATCGCATTCTGCGTTGGATCGCGGGGCAGCATCACAATATCACTGTGATTGGTGACCCGCATCAATCCATTTACGGGTTCAGAGGGGCGATGGGCGGCCAGGGCTTTGAGCGATTCAGGCGGGACTTTCCCAACACCCAGGTCGTGTATCTGCCAGATAACTTTAGAAGCACGCCCGAAATTGTCCGGGTGGCCGAATCCTTTTTAGTGAATGCGCGTCTGAACGCGGCGGATGCGTTTAGCACTAACGTTCACGCCTCAAGTGTTTCTGGTGACGATGTCCTGCGTGCAGAGCGGCGACAGGTGGCGGTTCAGCCAGCGGGTCTGCCGGTGTTTTTGTTCAAAGCCAGTTCAGATCATCACGAGGCAAAGTGGGTGGCGGACGAGTTGGTGAATGCGGTACAAGCAGGGTTTGTGACCTACGACGACTGTGCGGTGCTGGTGCGAACCCATGGGCAGGTGCGCGGCGTGGAGAAGCAGTTGCTCCGGATGCATGTGCCGTATGGGGTGATGGGGGAGGGCACCTTCTTTGATCATGTCGAGATCCAGGTGGTGCGCGCCTGTCTGCGGCTTGCGCTCGACTTCCTGGGGGATCCGCTTGCACTGGATGCGGTCCTATCGGCTTTTGGCTGGCTGCCAGTTGCCCTTCAAACGGCATTGAGGGGCGAGGAGCCGGTACTGCTGGCCGAGCATCTGTTTGACGGCGAGCGCACACGCCCACTCAAACCCCACGATCAACAGCGTGTGGTGCAGGTGCAGGAGCAGTTGTATGCACTCAATGATCGCCAGGCGGACAGCCCCGTGTCACTCATTACCTTTGTGATGCAGGATCAGGGGTTGGGCTATGCCGGCCTGTTGGGAGTAGGCCCGGACGGCATCGTGCAAGTTGAACGCGTGCGGGACCTCCTGCGGTTGGCAAAGCCCTTTAACACACTCGGCGAATTCCTGGATGAGCTCGACACGATGAGCGGAGATGATCCGTTGTCACTGTTTGCGGCCCGGCGCGTCACCCTGTCGACGATTCATGCTTTCAAAGGACTGGAGCGCAAGCTGGTTTTTCTGACCGGATTTGAGGATGGCTACTTCCCGTCGGCATCTGCTTCGGCGAGCCCGGAGGAGGACCTGCGGCTTGCCTACGTCGGTTTCACGCGCGCGACCCATGCGCTATGTGTGACCTTTGCCCAGATTCGCGAGGGCCACAAGCGTCAATCCTCGGCCTGGCTGAGAGGGTTGCCGATGGAGATGTGCCAGCGACCTGACTGGGTGCGAGCTGCGGCTGTGCAGAAAACCAGGGGCATGCAGCCGGCTGCGGTCGATCTGCCGCACGGCGTCGCAGGTCATACTCGCGATACTGACCTCATGCGGCGGCATTCCACATTCGCCAGTGACAGAGAGGCATTGCAATGAGTGTGATCGACGACATCAAAGCCCGGGTTGGGATTGTGGAGTTGGCCACGCGCTATGCCGCGCAACTATGGCCGCGCGGCAGAACATCGGTGTGCCGGTGTTTGTGCGGCCACAACACTGATCGCCATCCATCATTTACCCTGTATCCGGCGCAGTCGCGTTTTTACTGCTATGCGTGTAGCCGCGGCGGCGATGTGATCAATTTGGTCGAGCTGGCCGATCCTGGGATTGCCGGCCTCGCAGAAGGTCATCGGCGCAAGGAGGCGGTGCGAGCCCTGGCCTGTTGGTATGGCATTGGCACACACGGGACGCGGTCTGGACGAAAGGTGACTCCGCGGTTTGAACCCCAATCTGCTGTGGCATCCGTAATCACCGAGGACGTGCGAGTCGTTTTGGAGGCAGCTACCACTCACTTCGAAAGCGTGCTGACGCGACAGGACGACGTGATGCGCTATCTCATCCAGAGTCGCGGGCTGACTGACACGACCATCCAACAACTGCGCCTGGGTTATTCCGATGGGCGGCTTGCCAGAGCGCTGAGTGCGCGCGGCGTGGACCTGGGGCTGGCTGCACGGCTGGGGCTGCTGACACCCAACGGCGAGAAGTTGCGTGGACGTGTCATCTTCCCCGTGCTGGATGCGGCTGGTGCGCCGGTGTGGATGCTGGGGCGGGCGTTCACTGCGGGTGCCGCACCCAAATATGACGGACTGCCGGATGGGCTGGTGCATAAACAGCCGATGTGGATTGGGCAGGCGAAGCGCGGCATTGTGCTGGTCGAAGGGGCCTTTGATGCTGCGGCCCTGGTTCAATGGCACATTCACACCGAGTGGTTGGTCGTTGCTCTGTTGGGCACGGGACATCGCAAGGTGATGGAGCGATTGAGCGAGACCCATGCGGGTGCCGACGTCGTGCTGTTGCTCGATCAGGACAAGGCCGGCAAAGAGGCCGCCCTGAACGTGGCCACCGAGCTGTTGGCGTGTGGATTTCACCCCAGGATTGTCATTGACACCGACCGGCACAGTCAGGTTGAATCGAGATTAGCCAACCAGCCTTCTCGCACTGCAACGTCGAATGGATCACAACAGCAGGCTTTGCAACAGAAAATGCAGCAGGAGTTAGCGCTGGTCGAAGCCATCGACGCGCGACAGTTAAGTCACCGGGTCAACTGGGGTGGGGCGGTCAAGGATCCAGGTGACCTGCTGATGCTGGGTGAGCCAGGTCGGAGATTACTGCAACACGCAATGGCAAGCGCTGACAACCAGTCGGATCGTGGATAATTTAGCCGCATGGATGACGGGGCACTTCCTCCTGTCAGTGATGACCTTCTGGTGGCTGAATTGAGCCGACTGGGTCTGCGCCATCTCTCCGGTGTGGATGAAGGGATGCTGCACTTACAACGCCTCCATCCACGTCATCTCCTGTGTGGGATGGTGATGAGTGAGGATGCGCGTGTGCAGATGGCGCTGGTTCCGCTCTTCCTCCATTGCCCCAGCTACGGCGTCCATGTTCCGGACGCGGTGGATTGGTTGTCGAAGGCCGGACTTCCCAAATCGGCATTTGATGCACCGGCGGCTGACACCCTTCAGCTGTATTACCAGGCTGCTGTCTACATTCAAACGAGCCTGCAACAAGGTCCGCCACTCACTGATCTGTATTCCGCCGCACTGGGACTGACGCCGGCGACCCAGATCATGACACCTCAGGATGCGGAAGCCGCGGTTCAAGCCGTTGCCGACATTCATGCCCAGCGCGCGGGATCAAAGGTCATCAATTGGGCCAGAACCTACCGGCACCAGTTGGACGTCTATGCCTGGTATGCCTCGCCGAAGCCTTGAGGCTTGTCTGTCTGGATAAGCCT
>JBBQST010000461.1:0-3532 GCA_038213625.1 Thermoflexales bacterium | reverse complement strand
TAATTGCGCGTCAATACTTGACTTTACAATTAATCTACTGTATCTAGTATACCAAAGACATTAAGTCAATGATTTAACCAGCAAGCGCTTCCGTATACAAGATCGAGAAAGACGGCCTTTACCTAATAATTGACTCTAGGTTCGTTACTAAGGTGCTCCCTTGCAGCTAGTTACCTTTACTCAATCCTCAAACGCCCTTAACGCCTCTGACGGCGCGACAGCCCCCACCCGGCTTGGCGTGCTTCGTGACGACATGGTGATCGACCTAGCCCATGCGTCGTCGAATCTCCCCAACGACATTAATGCTTTTCTGGCAGGCGGCGCTGAGACGCTGGCCGCTGCCAAACAGGTGCTGGCACAGGCTAAGTCGGCCACGGCCCTACCCCGTTCTCAGGTGCAATTCAAAGCTGCGGTGCCAAAGCCGGGCAAGATTTTGTGCATCGGCCTCAACTATCGCGATCACGCTCGCGAGTCCAATCAGGCGGTGCCGGACTTCCCGACCGTGTTCGCCAAATATGCCAGTTGCCTGATCGGCCACGGCGAGGCGATTGTGCTGCCCAGGCTGACCGAGCAGGTGGACTACGAGGCCGAGCTGGCCTTTGTGATCGGCAAGCGCGCCCGGCATGTGAGCGAGGCCGACGCGCTCAGCTACGTGGGCGGCTATGTGCCGTTCAATGATGTGAGCGCGCGCGACTACCAGATGCGCACCAGCCAGTGGACGCTGGGCAAGACCTTCGACACCTTCGGGCCGATGGGGCCGGCGCTGACCACGGCCGATGAGGTGGCTGATCCGCAGAACCTCAATATCAGCTTGTCCATCGGCGGCGAAGTGCTGCAAAAGTCGAACACGCGCGAGCTGGTATTTGGTGTGGCGCAACTCGTCTCGATATTGAGCGGCATCATGACCCTGGAGCCAGGCGATGTGATCTCGACCGGCACACCGGCCGGTGTGGGTGCAGCACGCACACCCAAGCGCTGGCTACGCGCCGGCGAGACCGTCGATGTCACCATCGATTCGCTGGGCACACTGTCCAACCCGGTGGTTCAAGAAGCGGCTTAACAGCGTAGCGCTCTTTATAACCCTATAACCATCGTTATTTAGCCAAGCGGTAAGGAGGCAGAGTTAGCCCTGAGCTGAACGATTCCCTGAGGAAATCCCCCTCTTGAATCTTGAATCTCGACTCGTAATCCTAATTGCACATGACGGCAACTAACCTCGACACTGCTTCTACCCGCGTCGCCCATTGGCTGGCCCAACATTTCACCCGCGGCCAGTCCGAGATCACTGCGCCGTTTTCATTCACCTACGACGGTCAACCCTCTGCCAAGTTGCTGTCGCGCTGGCCCATGCAACACAGCATGCGCGTGTTGGATGATCGCCGCATCGAGCACACCCAGACCTGGATCGACCCTGCCACCCAGCTTCAAGTGATGTGTGTGGCCGTCGAGTATTGCGACTTTCCATCCATCGAGTGGGTGGTGCATTTCCAAAATAACGGATCACAGGACACGCCAATTCTGGCCGATATCCAGGCGATTGATGCGGTGTTTGAGCGCTCACCCGCACCGGCCGCACCCGCTGAACGCAGGATCATCATGGGGGTGTTGCAAGGTGAAGACCTCGGCAAAAAGCAGCCCCATGAGTTTGTGCTGCACCACCAAACCGGCAGCCCGTGTCTGGCCACCGACTACCAGCCCTTCGAAACGCTGCTCGGCCCCAACATCGAAAAGCGGATTGCCACCAAGGGCGGCCGGTCCTCCAACAGCGACCTGCCCTACTTCAACCTTGCCCTACCCAGCGAGGGAATCATTGTTGTGGTGGGTTGGCCCGGCCAGTGGGCGGCCAACTTTGAGCGCGATGGCGAAGTGAGCTTGCGCGTGCGCGCCGGCCAGGAGACCACCTGCTTCGTGTTGCACGCCGGCGAGAGTGCGCGCAGTCCCAGCATCGTGGTGCAGTTTTACGACGGCGATTGGATCGACGGCCAGAACATTTGGCGGCGTTGGATGGTGGTTCACAATATGCCGCGGCCGCACGGCCAGCCACCTCAACCCATCGCCAGCGCCTGCATCGACGGTCAGTTTCCCGGCTACCGCAGCGCCGCCAGCGACCAACTCAACGCCATGCGCGAATACATTCGCGAGGATCTGCATCTCACCCACTGGTGGATCGATGCCGGCTGGTATCCCTGCGAGAACTGGACCCAGATCGGCACCTGGCAGGTGGATCGCGCACGCTACCCCAAAGGCATCCACGAAGTATTCAACACCGCCCACGCCAACGGTTTCCAAACCGTGCTGTGGTTCGAGCCCGAGCGCGTGCGCCCCGGCAGCGAGATCGATCTGGAGCACGGCGAATGGCTGGTGAAGTTGGAGGGCCGGCAAAACCGGCTATTCGATCTGGGCAATCCGCAGGCGCGCCAGTGGATGACCCAACGCATCAATCAGCTCATGGATTCCGAAGCCATCGACCTGTATCGCCAGGATTTCAACTTCGATCCGCTGGAATATTGGCAGGCGCAAGATGGGGTTGAGAGAAATCGCATCGGTTTTAGCGAGAACAAATATGTCGATGGTTACCTGGCGTTTTGGGGCGGCCTGCGCGAGCAACACCCCGATATGCTCATTGACTCGTGCTCCAGCGGTGGCCGGCGCAACGACATCGAAACCCTGCGCCGCTCGGTGCCGCTGCTGCAAAGCGACTATCGCTTCGAGCCGATTAGTCAACAGTGCCACAACTTCGGCGTCAGCTTTTGGATGCCCTATCACGGCACCGGCACCGACCAGACCTTTCCCGATGCCTACATCTTCCGCAGCCACAGTTGCTCGGCCATTGGCTATGGCTGGGATTTGCCGACGAGTGCCAAAGGTGAGGTGAACTTTGCCGAGCTGCGCCGGCTGATGAACCAGTGGCGCGACACGGCCCCGTATTACCTGGCCGACTACTACCCGCTCACGCCATATAGTCTGGAGAGCGATGTGTGGATGGCCTGGCAGTTCAACGCGCCGGTGGAGTGCGCCCGTGATTTGGGGGTGGAGGCCGGCGGCCTTGTGCAGGCCTTTCGCCGCGCCGACTGCATCTATGAATCAGCACGATTGCGATTGCGCGGCCTGGAGCCGGATGCGCACTATGCTGTCAGCAACCTGGACAGTGGGCAAACTGACACATTGTTGGGGCATGAACTGATGAGCAAGGGCTTGCTGGTGACGCTGGCCGATCAACCCGGCTCGGCGCTTTTAAGCTACAAACGCATGGCTTGATGTTCTATGCAAAGGTGAGTCTTTACGTTACAACGTCATTCCCGCGGAGGCGGGAATCCAGACGTCCTAATTACGGTCATGTCGGGGTTACGCCTGGATTCCCGCCTCCGCGGGAATGACGACTTAATATTCCTGGCTTTGACTAATCACTAAAAACTAACGACTAACAACTTGAGAGTAAACACAATGGCAAACGAAAACTTCAAACTGACTGAACAACAGATCAACTACTTCAACACCTTTGGCTACCTTGGTTTTCCCGGTATGCTGGCCG
>JBBQST010000460.1:0-3539 GCA_038213625.1 Thermoflexales bacterium | reverse complement strand
TCGAATTGGTACAACCAGCGAGGAGGAGCGCGACACACAACCATGCGGCAATGCCCTTCACGACTGGCCCAACCCGGACTGGCGTTTGAGCCGCATTAAGAGGGAACACGTTCATGGGTAGTCACTTCAACGGTGAGCGGGTTTTGTTGGATTTGTTTAGATTCCTCGGCGCGGTGCAACTTAGCGTGCATCCAGTTGGACACGGTTTGCATCGGCTTCTCGTGCAGCGTAACGCTTAAATGGGTGGCCTGAGGCACCACCAACAGTTCACGCTCGGGCAGGGCTGCCTCAAACATCAACGTTGCATTCTGCGCCGACACGGCGCAATCTCGTGTGCCATGGACAAATAGCTTGGGCCGCGTGCCCACGCTGCGAATGGTGTCGAGCATCTTGAAGGTGTCGACCATGTCATACAGGCTCTCGCCATACCAGGCCCCCTTGATCGCGCGCCATTCCGTCCAGATTTCCGAGAACGGCATGTGCCGTAACAAGCGCACGTTGTTGGGCCACAACAGGTTGATGGCCTCGCCCGTAATCACACGGCGGGTGACCATGCTGAGTTTGACCGGCGAAGCGATGACCACCAGCGCGGCTATACGAGGGTCGTGCGCGGTCAACCAGGTGGCCTGATTCCCGCCAAAGCTGATACCGATGACGCCGACGATGGAGACGCCAGGTTGCCGATGCAGCCAGTCCGAAGCCGCCTGGGCCGCATGCTGGGCCGTGGCCACGGTTATCGGCACCTGCATAAAATCGCCGTGGCCGGGCGGATCGACCGTGAGCACGGCCAGATGATTCGCCAGCAATTTCTCGAACAACATCCACTTGAAGGCAAACCGGTTGTCGCCGGCCCCACAGATCACCAGCACCGCCTCGCCATTCCAATCCCTGGGCATGAACAGCGTGCCGGGTTGTTGATGTTCAACCTTAAATTCCGGCACCGGAATCAGAACATTGGTTTGAGTATGCGGCGATTTAATACGCGCCAGACTTTTCATGAGCTGGAAATGCTACCAGTTTTGTTTAGGCCCATGCCGGCCAGGTGGCTCAATAAAAACGCCGCTTTGCTTCTACTTCACCACCGAGACCTGCAACGTCGCGACGCGCTCGAAGTCCACTCCCACCGGCCAAGGCGCACGATAAGGCGGTTGAACGCCGTCCGGCCCTCCATCCAGATTGATGCTGTATTGGGTGTATTTGGCGAGAGTGTTGTGATTGTTGAACCGGACGGTGATGTAGTAATCGCCCTCGGCGGCACTATTAAGTTCGGCCATATAAATGCCATCCTGGGCCAGAGTGTCCGGCGCAACCCCATCATCGCGCAGGGCAAAACCTTGCTCAGTGCCGTTGGGAAGTTCGACCGTGCCGCTAATCGCGACGTTGGTGATGGGCCAGTCTTTTTGCGCCTGCGCTCGCACCACCAGTTTGGCCGGCGAAATCAACACGTTGCTGTCGCCCTCGCTGTAAACGGATTCGGCCACAGCAATAAAGGTGTTGGTGTTGGGGCTGGAGGTGGCGAGCGCGGCATACGCCAGATCAATCGTGTCAGTGGCCACGACGTGTAGAGTCCAGTTGCCGGCGGCCGGTGTATTGATCACAAATGCGCAATAGGTTTCTTCGCCGGTGTCAACGTCAAAGGCTCTACAATCACCATCGCTGGTGGGCGTGCCGGTGGGATCGAGCAGGGTCACTGTGGCCGATAGCAACCCGCCGGTATAAACCACGTCAACCTCAAGATCATTTACGCTGGGGTCCACATGAAACGGCGCGCTCAGGGTCGAGGCCGCTGGGATCGTCGGCACACCCTGGGCAATGTCGGCATCCACCACCGGCGAACTCACTTCACCTGCTTCGCCCAATGCGTCCAGCAACTCGGTTGAATCACTGACAAAGTAGTAATCGCCACCGGCCTGTTGGGCCAGCCGTTGCAGCGCATCCGCCGTGTTGCCGCCGGTGCCAACACCAAACGTATGCAGCGTCACAAAGCTGTTCGCGTAGGTCTGCACCACACCAAATGGATCACGGCCAGCCGTGCTGGCGCTATCGGCAATCAGGTAGACCGTGCGCACCGTGTTGCTCAATATCCCGGCGCTGGTGAACCCATCCAACGCGCTCTGCAGCGCATCGCCCAGAGCCGTTTGAGCGTTTCCCAACGTGATGGCGTCAATCGCCGCGATCATCGCATCCTTGGATGCCTGGTTCGCAATCACGGTCAGTGGATACGTCGTTGAGACGGTGCCGTCGAATTGAATGATGCCGATCACATCACCAATTTCGGCACCATCCACGATCTCCATGACCGCGGCCTGCACCTGCGACAGCTTGAAGTTGTTGGTCATGCTGGCCGAGCGCTCGATCAAGATCTGGCGCACCACCCCATCACCGCCGCTATTGACTGCTTTGATGCCTGCCCCAGCTGGCTGATCAATCCACACAATCTGAAGATCGCTGCGGGCACTGGCACGGCCGGCCGGCAATTCGATGGGGGGATTTTGCCCGGGAGGCGGCGCAAAGCTCGCCAGTTCCGGGTAGGCATCGCGGACGTTGTAGCCCTCACGCGCTTCATCACGCGGGTCGGCACTGGATGGGCGAACCAATGTGTCCCAGCCGCTGGCCCCGTACAAACGAAACTGCGAGTTATTGCCCTGGTTATTAAGCCGCGTGTCAAAATTGAGCCAGTTGAAATCACCATTGAAGGTCTGGCCCTGGCTGGTCGTGCCCAAAATCGCATTGCGTTGCTGATTCATCACCGAGTTTTGCACGGCCACATCATTCGGCAATGGACCCAACGACCCAAAGTTTTGCGAGTTTGGATCCCCTTTGTATTGATCTGAAATGCCGTAGTAGAAATGACCCCACTCATGCGCCGTGGTGTAACCCGCATTTTGCTGGTCGGCATCGTTCGCAGTGATGTACGGCTCGTTGCTGCTGTTCGAATCGCACATCTCGATGCGCGAGCCCGCCGTGGTGTAGCCGGAGATGGTGGCATTGGGCCAGCATTGCCCTGCCCCGCGCCAGAGGATGTTGGCCCGGTCGGCATTCTGACCATTGGTGTAGAGCGTGACGCGCCGCAGCTTGTGCGCGCCGTTGGTCATCTCGTAGACGCCGTCGGCAAAGTAACGGATCATGCCCTCATAGTACGAGCGCGTAATCCCAGTCGGCGCGTTGTAGACCGAGAAGGTGACATCGACCAGCCGCGCCGCCTGAGAGATGAGTGCAGGTTTGGACACCGTCGGCATAAACACCTTCTGCCCTCCTGCAACAGTACCCGCGCAGGCACCCGTGGTCGCCGTGGCCACATTGCTAAAACCTGAATCCCCGTCACCGTTAGAGGCACCGACGCGGTAAAAATAGGCTGTGTTGCAGGTGAGGCCGCCGTTGTCATACGAGGTCACATTCGGGGCAATGGTATCGACCTGCACCCAATTATTGACGCCGTCTGGAGAACGCTCCAACCGGAAACCGTCCTCATCCTCGCTGTTATCAGCCCAATGCAAAATGACCGCGGTCGCGCCGTTCGCCGCAACGCTCAAATTTGC
>JBBQST010000459.1:0-3592 GCA_038213625.1 Thermoflexales bacterium | reverse complement strand
CGCATGGACATCGGCACCAACAAACCCACGCCGGCCGAGCGCGCCCAGGTGCCGCACCATCTGCTCGATTTGCGCCAGCCCGATCAAAGTTTTTCGCTGGCCGAATATGTGCAACTGGCGCGGCAGACCATCCACGATATTCAAGCGCGCGGCAACATGCCCATGCTGGTGGGCGGCACGGGCCAATATGTGCGCGCGGTGCTGGAAGGCTGGCGCGTGCCCGAAGTGCCGCCGCACGAGGCCATTCGCGAGCGCTGGCTGGCCTACGAACGCGACCACGGCCAGGCCGCGTTGTTCAACCAAATGATCGCGCTGGACCCGGCGGCAGCACACACCATCGACTCGCGCAATGTGCGCCGGGTGGTGCGCGCGCTCGAAGTGATGGAGGTCACTGGCGAGACATGGAGCGCGTTGCAGCGCCGCGAGCCACTGAATATGGACATCCAGATGCACTACGTCAACCTGCCCCGCGAAACGCTCTATGCGCGGGCCGATGCGCGCCTGACCCGGATGATTGAGCAGGGCTGGCTGGATGAATGTGCGGCGTTGCTGGCCTATCTGGAAACCCAGGGCTATGACTATGACGCGGCGATGAAATTGCCCGCGTTGTCGTCTCTGGGCTACCGTGAATTGTGCGCTGTAGTGCGCGGCCACAAGACGCTGGATGAGGCGATTGCCGAAGTGAAGCAGGCCACCCGCCGGTTCATTCGCATGCAAGACACCTGGTTCAGGAGGCTGAGCGGGGAAGCGGGAAGTCGGCAGACGTCATTGGCCGATGGACACTTATAAAACAAAAAGCAAAGCTTCCCAGCCACCAGCTACTCCACCACAAACACCACTTTCTCGTAACCCGCCAAGATCAGCATCTTCTCCACCACGGCGCGCGCATTCTTGTTGGCTTCGGTGAGCATGCCACTTTGAATGGCTGTGTCGCGAATGGCCTGCACGGCCTTCTCGCGCGCCTCACCTTCCAACTCCATGGTGGCCGGCAGGATGATCAGGTTCGTTCGATCATAGACGCGGGTAGAGCACGGCTGAGTGGTGTCGTCGATCAGAAACACGTCTTTGAGCTCGCTCTTGGGCAGCCGCACCGTGACGGTTTTGCCGTCTTCGCTCACGGCCACATCATCCTCGGTCATCTGGTTCAGGTCCACCCCGGCATTCACCTTGCCACACGCCACCAGCAAGAGCCGCTCGTTCACCAGCGTGCCGACGCGCTGCTGATTGGCCTCAACCACCGTGCTCATCAGTGCCGAGTAGGTGGTGAGATCGGCCAGTGCCTGCACGGTGCGAATGACGGGCGGCCGGGCTACGATGGTGGGTGTGGTCTTGGGCAGCATCGTTGCGACGATATTGGCCGGGTTGTTTTGCACCACGGTATCGCTCACCGTGTTGAAGCCAGAGCGCAATGTGTTGGCGATGATGAGGGCGCTGGCGACCATGGCGACGCCGAGGATGCCGGCCACCACGATGCAACCGGTCGAAGAGCGCGGCGGGTTGGGTGGCCGTTGGGGCGGCTGTCCATAGTCCACGAAGGCGGCATCAACTACATCCGACTGCGGTCTTCGTTGCGGTTCCAGGGAATTCGGTGTCTCACTCAAATCATCACACTCGCAAGCGTTTTACCAAATGGCCGCGTAATTCTAGCCTCGAATCCACAGGGTTTGGACCGGCACGGCGAATAAAAAAAAGCCCCAAAGGCTTGACCACCTTGGGGCTTTCAGCGGGACAAATAGAATCAATTGCCTAGAGTTCGTTCGACACTGGCTTCGGCTCAATCAGCCCCAGCGCCACGGCATGCTCTTCCAGTTTGCGCGTGCTCGGCTCAGTCAGGAGCGAGCCGTCGGGGAACACAATCGTGGGAATGCTGCGGAAGCCGTTGTTCATCTGCTTCACCAGCTCCGCGGCATCCTTGTCCTTGTCCACGTCGATCCATTCGTAGGGAAGGTTATTGGCATCGAACCAGTTGCGCGCGCGGCGCGTATCGCCGCACCACATGGCGCCGTAAAACTTGGAAGACTTCGCGTCACTTGCGTTTTCAGGTTGCACCGAATCGGACATAGATACGGGATCTCCTTTGGTTGATCTGCTCAGGTCAGGCTGATGCGGCAGATTATATGCAGCTTGCTGAGTTTTCTTTTCATCACGCCTCAGCGCAGTTCCTTCTTCACGGCCTCATACAACGCCTCGGCATGCAGCTCTTTCAACGACAAACAGTTGGCGTCCAGGTTCTCGGCCAGCTTGCGCGCCAGTCCCTGATCGAACGCGACATGCTCCATGTTGATCACGACCGAGCGAATGTGATCGTCGCGAATTTGATTGGCCACCTTGTGTGCTTCCACCTGCGGCGGCAGGTTGCCCATGCTCACGTTGCCGGCTCCATCGGTCAGAATAATCATCAGCGGCATCACTTCAGGATGCAGGTTTTTCTCGCGCTTGATGACTGCCAATGACAGCGCCAAACCCGCTGTCAACGGCGTCTTGCCGCCCACCGGAATCTCCTGCAACGCCTTCTGCGCCAGATCCACCGACGAGGTCGGCGACAAAATCAACGTGGCCGTGTTCTTCTGGAAGACCACCAGACCCACCCGGTCGCGGCGCTGATACGCATCCGTCAGCAGCGACATGATCGCGCCCTTGGTCGCCAGCATGCGCTCGGCCACGGCCATGCTCCAGCTCGCATCCACCACAAACAAGATCAGGTTGGCCGCGCGGCGCACCCGAATCTTCTTGTGCAAATCCTGCTTGCGCACCAGGAACTTGGGAGACGGGGGACGGGGCGGCTCGGAAGCCGACGTCTGCGGCACCGCGACGGGAGACGGATTCTCTGCCGTCCGTCGTCCCCCGTCTCCCGTCTCCGATCCCAATGCCTCGCGCCTCTGCTTCTGATGCACCGCTGCCGCCCGCAACGTCGCGTCGAAGGCCAGGTCTTCCACCCGGCCGCTGGTCACGCGCTGGGCACGAATGTAGTGACCGCGCTTGCGCTTGGTCTTGGTCATGCTGCGCTTGCCGGCGCTGCTGCGGGTCATCTTGTCCAGTTGCGTGTTCAGCTTGCGCGCCTGGAATTCCTTCCCGATGCTAATCTGGGTGCCGCCCTGAAAATCCTGAGCACCTTGCGGGCTCTGCGGCACACTCTGGGGCATGGCCTCAGCGGGGCTTTGCGAGGTTTCTGGTTGCTCGTTCAGCCCCGCTTCACTTTTTTTTGAGCGTTCTCCGGCGTGCTGTTTTGATTGGTCTGTTGCTGGGTTTGCTGCTGCATCTGCTGTTCCACTTGTTGCAGCTTGTCGCTCAGCACCTGCATGGCCTGCTCAGTATCCTGGAAGGGATGCCGCTTCAACCGGTGTGGCAGTGCCAGCTCGGCAGCCAGCAAAATGTCCTGATCTGAGATCGCCTCGCGGCCCATGAAGGCGGCGTGTGCGCGGGCCGTGCGCAAAATCACGATGTCGGCGCGGTGGCCGTCCACGCCCATGCTGGCCACCAGCGTCGCAATCGTAGCCAGATCGCGCTGGGTATGCTTGACCTTGGGCAACCGATAAACCACCACGAGCCATCGTCTAATTTAATGAGTGTTCCCTGAGACGGGCAACGGTCT
>JBBQST010000458.1:0-3594 GCA_038213625.1 Thermoflexales bacterium | reverse complement strand
AACTGCTCAGCAGGCCCTTAGAGTCGCTGAGAGCAGAGGCTGTCATTCCGGGGCCGCAGGCTGAGGAATCCCTTATGCGTAACACGATACAGATCGAAATCGGCGAGCCGAGTTTGGCGTCAGTGGAGTCCCATCACAGGGATTCCTGGGCCTGCGGCCCCGGAATGACGATCATAGGCTGAGTAGTTACGAATAATGTCTATTAGAAACTGACATCGAGCGAGACTGGCGCTTTGAGCTTTTCAGAAAAGCTCAAAGCTCTAAAAACGACTGACCTACTCAACATGAGCATGACCCGCCTGCGGCGGCTCGGGTCTGGCCCTGGCATTCAAAAACCATTCCAGCGCAGCAGGAAAGCGGCACCGCCACGATGACTCGTGATGAATACCCTCGGAATCCTCGATGTAGGCCACATCGAAGTGCTGGGCATGCAACAGCGAGTGCATCTGGCGCGCATCCATGATCATGCCGCTGGACTTTTCCTCCGGGGTTTCGCGCTGGCCCATGTCCATATAGAAACGCGTCTTTGTTTTTGGCGTCACGCGCACCACATCAAACAGCTTGCCAAAGCCAAACCAGATGCTGGGCGACATGGCCAGACAATAGCCAAAAACGGTGGGCCGGGTCAACGCCGCGTACAGCGCAATCAATGCTCCCATCGACGAGCCGCCAATGCCGGTGAACGGGGCCGATGGCCGGGTGCGAAAGCTTTGGTCGATGAGCGGCTTCACCGTTTTCGCGACGTAATCGACATAGGCTTCACCCTGGCTGTTCAGTGTGCCCCACTGTTTGGAAGTGCGCGGCGACGTTTCGCGCGGCGACGTTTCGCGCGACCACGGCCCATACTCGCGCATACGGGCCTTGCCGCCGTTGGGAATGGCGACGATGATGCACTCCAACCCCTGTTTTGCCAGACTCTCGGCGGCCTCGTCGGCGCCCCATTCGCCCACATAGGACATGACGTCATCGAAGATATTCTGGCCGTCCTGCATATACAGCACGGGATAACGCTTGCGGCTGTCGTTATAACTGGGCGGCAAATAGGTATAAATGTCGCGCGCGGCCAGGCCAAAACCGGCCACGCCGCGTGAGCGCCACACATTGCCGGTCACCGTGTGTTTTTGTGCGCTGCCCTCCGGCGGATATTGCTCCCAAAGTTCCATCGCTGCCATGCTGATCCTTTCGTCTATTTTCTCAGACAATGAAATCGAATCGGGGATTGAGAGGGGGAGAAGTCAGAGATCAGAAGTCAGAACGCTGCGGAGATCAAGTCGCACCTCGGCCTCAATCCTCAAACGCAAAAGTTCAACTTAAACGGTTTACACGGCTGAATATAATTCGCGTCCGAAAGACACTTACAACACGCTTGCTGCAACACGCTTGCTGCAGCGGCAATCGCAGCAAAAAACTAAATCACTACACGGAGAAGAGACATGAAAGTTGGTATTCTGACAGGCGGCGGCGATGTTCCCGGCCTGAACCCGGCCATTAAAGCGGCCACGCTACGACTCTTAGAGGCCGGCCACGAGATGATCGGCATTCGCAAGGGCTGGGGCGGGCTGTTGAATTTCAACCTCGACGACCCGGCATCCTTTGAGAAATACACCCTCAAGCTGGACCCGCTGATCGTGCGCAAAATCGACCGCACTGGCGGCACCTTTTTGCACAGCAGCCGAACCAACCCCAGCAACGTGAAGACCAAGGACGCGCCGGCGTTTTTGAAGTCATCGCTGAACGGTGCAAGTGGCGAGAAACAGGACTTTACGCCGCATGTGTTGAAGGTGCTGAACAGCCTGGGTGTGGATGCGTTGGTCGCCATCGGTGGCGATGACACGCTGAGCTATGCGCTGCGGCTGCATCAAGAGGGCTTTCCCATCGTGGCCATTCCCAAGACCATGGACAACGATGTGCGCGGCACCGATTACTGCATCGGCTTCAGCACGGCCATGACCCGCTCGGTCGAGTTCATCAACAACATGCGCACGGCCGTGGGCAGCCACGAGCGCATCGCCGTGGTCGAGTTGTTCGGCCGTAACAGTGGCGAAACGTCGCTCATCTCGTCGTACTTGGCGCAGGCCGACCGCTGCATCATCAGCGAAGTGCCGTTTGATAGCGAGGCTGTGGCGCGTTTGCTGCACGACGACAAGAAGCGCAATCCCTCCAACTACTCCATTTGCACCATCTCCGAGGGCGCGGTGCCGGCGGGTGGCGGCATCATCGAGAGCGGCGAGGCCGATGCGTATGGCCACCGCAAGCTGGGCGGCGTGGGCGAGTATCTGGCCGAGCAGATCAAGGACATCACTGGCGAAGGCATCATGTATCAGAACGTGGCCTATCTCATGCGCTCGGGTGAGCCGGATGCGCTGGACAAGATGGTGGGCCTGAACTATGGCACGCTGGCGGCTGATTTGCTGATGCAGGGCACGACCGGCCACATGGTGGGGCTACAACGCGGTGTTTACACCAAGGTGCCGTTGGAAGAGTTGGGTGGCGGCGCACGTCCGTTGGATGTGGACAACCTCTATGACCGCGAAGCCTACCGCCCACGCATCCGCAGTGTACTGGGCGCGCCGATGTTCCTGTATTGACCTCCCCCTTCCTGTTGGCGTCGACGTAGACGTAGACGTAGACGTATACGATTACGTTCACGTAGACGTATACGTAGACGATTACGTTCACGTCAACGATGAAGATTGCGTCAACATTCACAGCCCCAGTTTGCTCTAAGGAATCGGCATAATGCGTGATTTTGCATAAAATCATTTCGATGCGAACACCGGCTGGTAAAGAGTGTAAGTACTACTACGCGGACTTTTTTCGCGGCAAAGCAACCCAGGAATGCCGCCTGATTGATGAAAACCCGGAAGGCGGCAAATGGAAACCCAACCATTGCCTCACCTGCCCGGTGCCCGGCATCCTGCTGGCCAACGGCTGTCCCAACATGATCCTTGAGGGCCGCGTCGAGTCCTCGCTGTTGGGCCTGCGCGAGCGGGTCAAGGTCACGGCCTCGTGCACCCAGACTATGCGCACCGTGGACGAGCCGAAGATCGGCTGCGGCGAGTGCCACACCGAGCTGAGCGATGTTTGGGATCAGGCGTTGAAATAAGAGGCGGCCAACAGTTGGCGGCTGGCTGTTGGCGGCTAGCTGCTAACTGCCAATAGCCAACCGCTTCCCCCTCCTCTCCCATGAACACCTTCTACTCCCCCGCGCATCTCGCCCACGCCCCGGCAAAAGAATTCCTCGATGGCGCGCTGGTGGATGTGTTTGAAAAGCCAGCACGCGCCGAGCTAATTTTGCAGGCGGTGCGCGCGGCCAATCTGGGCAAGGTGTTGCCGCCGGCTGATTTTGGCCTTGATCCCGTGACGTCAACGACGCCAACGACGCCCGCGATGACTTCCAAGACGCTGGATCCGACTCCCAGCGCAGAAGTGCCCCCTCCCACCGAAGGCTCTTTGCATGCGCGAATCGAGCAACTCGAAAAACGCGTCACTGATTTGACGAAGCAGCTCGAGGATCAACAATCCGCAGGCAACCCGACCTCTGGGAACTCCAAAAGAGCCGCGCCCTCCACGACGGTCATCATGGGCCATCCC
>JBBQST010000457.1:0-3624 GCA_038213625.1 Thermoflexales bacterium | reverse complement strand
TTTGCCATTCATCTCGCGCACCAGCATTCGAAAAATATCGGACTCGGTGATGATGCCGACCAGTTTGTCGCCGTCCATCACCGGCAACCCACTGATCTTCTTAAATAGCATGACGCGCGCGGCCTCGCGAATGAGGCTTTTGGGTGCAATCGTAATCACTTCACGCTTCATGATCTTGTCCACGGTGGCTTTGTTCAGCAAAGCGTTCAGCTCAAACAGGCTTAGAGCGGTGGCAATGGTTGGCGCAGCCTGACGCAGGTCGCCACTGGTCACGATGCCGACCAGTTTGTTGTCCTCCACCACAGGCAACCGGCGAATGTTGCGCTCGGCCATGATCCGGTGTGCGTCACTCAACGTGGTTTTGGGCGAGACCGTGATGGGATGGGGGTTCATCCATTCGAGGACAAGGTAATTGGTCATGAGTCGGCTCGTTCCTTAAATACGTCAAGCGACATTTTGACCAATGTAGTTCATTCCAATACGATTTATCTTCACGCAGCTGTTTAGACAAAGACTGTCCACCTGACTGGTTTCACGCTGCCGATCCTTGTCCCACATCTCAATTACAACCCCAATCACGGCCTGGACCCACCTACCCGATGGAGGCACCGGCTTGGAATTAGCAATCAGCACCACTTAGAGCAGCTTGCGAGATGGCATGCGATGGATGACCCACCCCTAACCCCTCCCAAAGGGAGGGGGATTCCGCTCTCCCCTCCCTTTGGGAGGGGCTGGGGGTGGGTTCATTTTCGGACACCAATTAGCCACCCGCTCTAATCGGCCTGATTCTTCTCGGCCAGCGATCTTTGAGACAGGAACTCTATAAACTCCAGGGCCATCTTCTTGCGTTCCCGGCTCAACGATTGATAAAAATTGAGCAATAGCTGAATATCGGGATTGGGTGCAAATTCCCAGTTGGGTTTGATGTCCTTGGCCTCGCTCAGGATCTCGAACACGGTGGTGCTGTAGACCACGGCCAGCGCCTCCATCTCTTCCAATGTGGGGCTGGTCTTGTTCGTCTCCAGGCTGCTGATGTAACTGGGGCTGCGGTCGAGACCACTGCGTTCAATCACCTCGGCCTGGGTGTAATGCTTCTTCTCGCGCAGCCGCTTCAAGATGTATCCGAGTGAATCTGCCATAGTGAGGCCAGCATACCGCCGACCCACCCATCACACCACCGGCAAAAAGATGCAAATAAGCCGCTATAAATTGGCTGTATAGCGCCACTATTTAACTTAACCGGCTAACCAGCTTCGGCGCTCGGCGGGGTTTCAGCGGCTTCCTGTGCCTCAGCCAGCGTCTCGGGCGGCGCCGCTTCTGGCGCATCCCGTGTTTGCATGTGCAAGTGGCACTGGTCGTTCAAGGTGCGCAGCCGCCAGTGTCCATGCGAGTATTCGGCCTTGGCAATCGACGTGTTGCCGAAGCTGAACGGCTGCCGTCGCAGCACCGGCATTCCCAACATCGTCGCCACCATCATGGCCAGCGTGCCGCCGTGAGACACCGCCACGACCCTTTGGCCGGCGTGTTGCTCAATCACACTATTCAAAAACGAGGACACTCGCGCATGCATTTGCGGGGCGCTCTCGCCATTGGGCACGGGTATTTCAATCGGCCCATGTGCCGAGAAGTTGGGCTCGCCGCGCACAATCTCGTCAATCGTCAGGCCGCTCCAATCGCCCATGTTGTATTCCCGCAGGCGCTCGTCCATGCGGATGGGCACATCGACGGCCTCGGCCACCGCCCGTCCGGTCTCAGCCGCGCGCATCAGTGGGCTGGCATACACGGCCGCAAGTGTCTTGCCGCGAAACCGGTGCGCCAATAGTGTAGCCTGGTGCATGCCCAGCGCGTTCAAGGGAATATCCAGCCAACCCTGCATGCGCCCGCTGGCATTGTGATCCGTTTCGCCGTGGCGAATCATATAAAGCGTTGTGGTCATGATGGTATTCAGTAGATTTTTGGAATTGGGATTTCAGATCTTGGACAAAATCAGTAGTTAAAAATTGGTAGTGGAAGATGCAGAACGGATTTTGGACAGAATGGCAGAATCTCCAGTGGGAATAACAAAACGCGTTGTCGTAGGGGCGAAGCATTCGCCGACAAAACTACAGTGAACATAGACTTTGGCGGCGAATGCTTCGCCCCTACCTTGGCAAATTTTTATTCCCAATAATGTCTATTGTGTCATTCTGTCCAAAATCCCCGCCTGATGAGATGCCTCACGGCTTACTACTCTGGTTCATCAACTCGGCCGCAGCATAGGTCGGATACACCTCGCGGCGCGCCACAGCAGCCAATAACTGGCTCAACTGATCAGGCGGCAACTGATCCAACATGCGGCGCAACAACATCTCGCGCAGGCGATTGAGCACATCATGTTGCACGCGGTGCTCCCAGCGCCACTGGCCCTTGCCACTGGTCTGCAAGTAGTGGTGGTGCTCGGCCAGCCGATCCAGCAATTCGGCCACACCGCTGCCGGTCGTGGCCACGGCTTTCAGCACCGGCACCTCCCAGGCGCGCTTGCGGCCAATCTCCAGCGCCGCAGCAATCGTGCTGGCCGTTTGCGCCGCGCCATCGCGATCAGCCTTGTTCACCACCACCACGTCGGCAATCTCCAAAATGCCGGCTTTTATGGCCTGAACCTCATCGCCCATTCCCGGCGCTTCCACCACGATCACGCTCTCGGTCACCCAGGCCACATCAATTTCGTTCTGGCCGGCACCCACGGTTTCGACAATGACGACATCAAAACCATTCGTGTCGAAGGCGATGATGGCGTCGGCGACGGCTGCTGCCACGCCGCCCAGCGCGCCACGGCTGGCCATGCTGCGCACAAACACACCTGCATCGCCAGCCAGCGCATTCATGCGGAAGCGATCACCCAGGATGGCACCGCCGGTGAACGGGCTGCTGGGGTCCACCGCGATCACGGCCACCGTGTGCTGCCGCGCACGCAGGCCTTGCACCATGGCCGCCACCAGCGTGCTTTTGCCAGAACCCGGCGCGCCAGTAATGCCGATGGTGCGGGCTTTGCCGCTGTGCCGATATCGCTCGCGAAGGATGCGCTGAGCGGCGGGAGCGCCATTTTCGATGCCGGTCAGCAGGCGCGCCAACTCGCGTTTGGTCAGGGGCAACCCAGCATCGGCAAGAGCTTGAGACTCACTCATGAAGTACGCCGCGCAGTCTGGGTTTGAATGAAGTCGACGATCTCGCTGAGGGGTGAGCCCGGCCCAAACACGCCGGTGATACCAATGGCTTTGAGCGCGGGCACATCGTGGTCGGGAATGATGCCGCCGATAAACACAGGCACATCATTCAATCCCTGTGCGCGCATCAGTTCCATGACACGCGGCACCAGTGTATTGTGCGCGCCGCTCAAAATACTCAGGCCGACCGCGTCAGCATCCTCTTGCAAGGCCGCTTCCACAATCATCTCCGGCGTCTGGCGCAGGCCGGTATAGATCACTTCCATCCCCGCATCTCGCAGGGCGCGGGCCACCACTTTAGCGCCGCGATCATGTCCATCCAGACCCGGCTTGGCCAACAAAATGCGTAACGGTCGCACAGGCGATTGAGTTTCGGTCATATCAGTTTTGATTTTAATGGCAATGGGAGGAAGAAGCGGCT
>JBBQST010000456.1:0-3627 GCA_038213625.1 Thermoflexales bacterium | reverse complement strand
AACACCTGCACATGATCGATCCGGTTGCGAAGCGGTGCTGTGAGGGGTGACGGGAGACGGGATAGGTATGGTTTAGCCGTCCCTCGTCTCCCGTCACCCGTCTCTGCTCCGATCTGATACGCATCCAGCACATCCCGATTCGCCCGATCTCCAATCGCGTGCGTCGTCACCGACAGGCCGTGGCTGAAGCACTTAATCGCGACTTCAATCAGATCCTCCTTTTCAAAAGTGATGATGCCGAGGTTGTCCGGCTCGCCCTCATACGGCGCAACCATGGCCGCACTTTTAGGGCCAAGCGCGCCATCGGCAAACACCTTGATGTTGCCGATGCGCAGCCATGCGTCGCCGAAGCCGCTGCGCAGACCCGCGCCCAGCACCTGATCCAGCGCCTGCACCGGCAACATCTTGACCACGCGCAACGTGCTCTGCCGGCGCTCGCGCAAGCGTTGATACGTGCCAAAGGTTTGGATGCCGCCGTTGCCATCCATGCAGTGCGCGCCAGTGAGGCCTTTCTTGTTCATCTCGCGCATGGCCAGCAGCGTTGCGGCCTCCTCGTCCTCCAGCGTCGGCTCGGGGATGCATCGGCTCATCAACTCCATCGCCGCTTCCAACAACAGGCCGGTCGGCTCGCCTGCTGCATCGCGCACGATCTCGCCGCCATAGGGGTTCGCCGTCTCGCGGGTGATGCCGGCGATGCACAACGCCATCGAGTTGGCCCAACCGCTGTGGCCGCTGCGCGAGGACAGGAAAACAGGATGCTGAGTGGTGGCGGCATCGAGATGAGCTTTCGTGGGCAGCGCGCCGCCCCAGTCCATCTGGTTCCAGCCCCAGCCCCGCACCCATTGGCCGACCGGCGTCTGCTGCGCCCGCGCGCGCACCTTGTCCGCCGCGGCATCGAGGGTGGGTTGGTCTTGCAGCGAGACGCGTTGCAGCGCCAACCCGGTCATTTCCAGGTGCAAATGCGCATCGGTGAGGCCGGGCAACACAAACGCGCCGTTCAGGTCGATGTATTGGGCGTCCGGTAGACGAATTGCGCCTATCTCATCGTCGCTGCCGACGGCGAGGATGCGGCCGTTGGCAATGGCAAGGGCGGTTGCGCGCGGTTGGGCGAGGTTTCCGGTGTAAACGTTGCCGTGAGTGAGAATCCAATTCATGTCTCCGATTCAAGCACAGCGCTGGGAGTTTGCCAGTCACGGAACAAGATGTGAGATCGTGCACGTGACACGCATGTGCCGGAGTGCTTTACCTGCGTGCACTTTTCGGATGAAGTGGTGGGGTGAACCGAGCCTTGTGGATAGAAGTGCCTGAAACGTTCTCACCCCGTTTTGATGCAGACTAGTACGGCTTCTCAATCGCCAGCCCATTAATCGCCTGAAAAACCGGTGCCACGCTGGTGCACAAGGTCAGCCCCTTGGCCAGTGCGGTGGAGGCGATGACACAGTCCATGAAGTGGACGCCGTGGTTGAGATGGTTTTGCCGGTAGAGCGAGAGCGCCACCTGCGACAGAGACTCGTTGAGCCACAGGATGGCGTAGCCGGCCAGCTCCTTCTCCAGCGCATGCTGCTCTTCTGGCTTGGTGCAACCCGCCACCAGATCCGCAAAGGTCACGGCCGAGATGGCGGCATCACCGGCGGTCAGGCTGTTGAGCCAGTTCCGGGCCGGGGCGTGGCCGCGCAACAGATCGACAAAGATCGAGGTATCAATGAGGCGAGTTGGGGTCGGTGGTGCCATCGCGGCGTTGCTTTATGCGTTGTCTGAGTTGTTGGATAAATTTGGCGGTGTCTTGCCCATCGCCTCGATTGGCCCACAAGCCGAAAGCAGGGTGGGCGGCGTCGATTTGCATCGGCCGTGTAATGGGCTTCTGCGTGCCGGCTGGTGCGGGTGTTTGCGCCGCTAACTGTTTCAACAGCCGGTCTCGGTCTTCGATGGGTAATTGTTCAATCGCATTCAGTAATGATTCAACAGTGGGTTGTAATACAGGCTCAGACTTCCCCATCCCCTTATCCTAACAGCTTCAAGAATGGGTTTAAGCATCACAGGCCTATATTTATTGAGACGTTATCGGGAATAAGGATTTACGTTGTCGTGGGGGCGAAGCATTCGCCTACGAAACTATAGTAAACATAGACTTTGGCAGCGAATGCTTCGCCCTTACCCTGGCAAATTTTTATTCTTGACAACGTCCATTTCAGTCAGTGTGAAATTGCCGGATCTGATGCGTAACGTGTTGTAGGAGCGAAGTGTCACATCACAATCAGCTCTTTCTGCGGCACGCTCAGGTATTCGGCTCCGTCTTCAGTCACCAGCACGTTCTCTTCGATGCCAATGTAGCCATAGCCCGGCACCATCACTCCCAGCTCAATCGCGAACACGCTGTTGGGCTCTACGGGCATGTTGGGCAGCTGGCCATAGCGCTCCCAGCGCGGCCCCAGCACGCTGCCGCCGTCGTGCACGTTGCGGCCCACATGATGACCATAGGCGTGCAAATACTCGGGGTAGCCCTGGCGAACCAGTTCGGCCCGTGCCGTCGCATCCACCTGCCAGCACGTCGCACCGGCCTTCAATGCCGCTCGACCCGCCTCCAGCGCTGTCCAGCACGCATCCCAGGCATTGGCCACGTCGCTGGGCGGGCCGGTCTCGTCATCGCGGCGAATATAGGCCACCCGCTGCAAATCGCTGCAATAGCCTTCGTAGCGCAGGCCCATGTCGAAGTGGGCGATCTGGCCCTGGGCAAATCGCAAATCGCTGGGAATGCCGTGGCCGATGGCGCTGTCCGGCCCTGCATTCACAATCGGGTTATTCACGCGTTCCCAGCCAAAATCGCAACCCGCCTGGCGCACAAATTCGCCGGCCCGCTCGTGCACCTGTTTCTCACTCATGCCGACCAGGGGCAGGTCGAACAGCATCTCGTAGACCTGCTCGGTTTTGTCGATGGCCTCTTTGATGCGCTTGATCTCGTTGGCGCTTTTGCGTTCGCGCAGCCGGCGCACAATGCCATCGGCGCTCACGAAGTGGGCGGCGTGAGCGGTATCGCCCAAAAACTGAATCAGGCGCGCATACATGCCAAACGTCAGGCCGTCCGAGCCGGTGTCGCTGAGCGAGTAATTCAGGCCGATGGTGCTGGGGTTGATCCGCGCCATTTGCTCGCGCAAAGTCGCGCGAATGCCCTGGTCATAGGTCAGCACCTGGGTGTAGGCATCCAGCTTGCTTACGTTGTCGCCGTCATAGCGGCCCACAATCGCGATCTTCTCGCCGGCGCGGGTGCACAAAAACGCGCTGTCCCAGGTGACGCCGAAGCCGAGAATCAAATCGAGCGCGGGATCATGCACCTGGCTGGTCTCGCGCACAAACGTCAGCCAGCAATCCACATTTTGCTCGTGCAGCAGGGCCACGGCCTGGTTCAGTTTCTCTTGGATGATGTCTTTCATGGTTGTTATATTTGGCAGCTAGCAGCTAGCAGCTAGCGGATAGCGGCTGGCGAAAACGGGCCAGCAGCTAGCCGCCAGCAGCCAACAGCCTTTCCCCCGCAATCCTAATCGCATCGGCATTCATGTCCATGCCAATGTAGCGCCGGCCCAGTTTATGCGCCGCCACCAGAGTGGTGCCGCTGCCGCAGAAGGGATCGAG
>JBBQST010000455.1:0-3641 GCA_038213625.1 Thermoflexales bacterium | reverse complement strand
ATCGCTCATCACCCATCGTTTTCCAATCGCCCAGGTGGCGGATGCCTTCGCGCTCATCCTAAACCGCGACGCCGACGCGCTCGGCATCGTGTTGGATTGGTAACAGGCTTAAATCTTCGGAATGGAGGCTTTAGCCGACTCTGCGTGCCCGTCTGTGGGCCGGAGTCGGCTGAAGCCTTCATTCCGAAGATTTAAGCCTGTTACCAATCCAACACGATGCCGAGCGCGTCGGCGTCGCGGTTCAGGATGAGCGCGAAGGCATCGGCCACCTGGGCAATTGGAAAACGATGGGTGATGAGCGATTCGGTTTGCAGCACACCGCTGGCGATCCAGTCGCGGGTGGTGTTCATGCGGTCGGTGGCCCAGCCAGAGGGGTTGTGCAAAGTGAGCTCGCCGAAGCGTAGGTGTTGCAGATCCATGTGGCCACGCGGGCCGTGAAAGCCGGCCGAGACCAACTGGCCATCGTGGCGCATGGCCGGAATCAACATCTCCAGACTCTCGACTGAGCCGACGGTATCCACGACCACTTGAACGCCTTCCGGTGCCCACTCGCGCACGGCCGCCAACACATCCAGTTGCTTGCTATTCACGATCTGGTCCCGCTCGCGTGCGGCAAAGCGTTGCAGCCGCGAGTCGTGCCGGCCCACCAGCATCACCCGCGCGCCGCGGGCGACCAGCGTTTGCGCGGACCAGTGGCCGACCAACCCATCGCCAATGACCACGGCTGCATTGCTGCCGCGCTCGCCAGCCTGCAAGGCCGGCCGCACGCCGCAGTTGTAGCCCACCTGGGTCAGTACCATGCCGCTGAAGGCCACCGGATTGATCTCCAGGCTGGGATGCTGCGAGAGGGCATACACTTGGCCGTGTGGCGTAACGGCGGGTGAGACATGGCCGCCGAAGTTGCCGTGCACGCCTTCGATTTTGGACACGGTGGCAAACGCCACCTCGCCCACTTTGACATTCGTCACGGCGTCGCCCACCCACTCAACGATGCCCACTTTTTGGTAGCCGGTGGCCATGGGAAACGGATAGGCATCTTCGTCGAGGCGCGGCGTTTCACCATTGACCCGCTCGCCGCGAATAAATGAGCCCTCGGTGCCGGGGCTGATCCACGAGTGCGTCACCCGCAGCACCACATCGGTCTCGGTGGGCTCGGGCACCTGCACGGTTTGAAGTTCGACCTGACGCGGCGCAACTGTCACCGCTGCTTGTGCTTGCATGCGCCAGATTATTATGCGAGCTCTGCCATTTGGGAATTTGCGTTAGTCATCGTCTCAGAACAGATTTTGGACAGAATGACAGAATTAACAAAATAGGGAATCGTTTATAGGACTCTTTCATTGTCTATTCTGTCATTTTGTCCAAAATCTGCCTGTCTGAGCACCCAGGATTTTTTCATCCGCCACATCCTCATACCCTTTAGAATGAACCGGTGACACAGCCCAATCCAAAAACCAAGCCCGAAATCATGAGCCCGGCCGGCTACTGGCCGCAGCTTCACGCCGCCATCGAGGCGGGTGCCGATGCGGTGTATTTCGGCCTCAAGCACTTCACAGCGCGAGCCAAAGTCGGCTTTGGGTTGGACGAGTTGCCCGGGGTGATGCGCACCTTGCATCAGCGCGGCGTGCGTGGCTATGTCACCTTCAACACGCTGGTGTTCGACCACGAGCTGGGTGAGGCCGCCACCGCGCTGGCCGAGATTGCCAAAGCCGGGGCCGATGCCATCATTGTCCAGGACACCGGCATTGCCCAACTGGCCCACAAGATTGCGCCGGAGCTTGAGGTGCACGGCAGCACCCAGATGAGCATCACCAGTGCCGAGGGCGTGGCGCTGGCGCATCTGTTTGGGGTGAGCCGGGTGGTGCTGGCCCGCGAACTCTCCCTTGAAGACATTCGCCTGATCCGCAGCCAGATTAATGTGAACGAGGTTGAGCTGGAGATGTTTGTGCACGGCGCGCTGTGCGTGTCGTATTCGGGCCAGTGCTTCTCGTCCGAGGCGTGGGGCGGCCGCAGCGCCAATCGTGGTCAGTGCGCCCAGGCCTGCCGCCTGCCGTATGAGCTCATGCTCGATGGCGTGCGCAAGCCGCTGGCCGATATTCGCTATTTGCTCTCGCCGGGCGATCTCTACACCTTAAATGAAATTCCCGAGATCGTGAAGCTGGGTGTGTCGGCCCTGAAGATCGAGGGGCGCTACAAGGATGCCGGCTACGTGGCACTGACCACGGCCGCCTATCGCAAAGCCGTGGACGAGGCCTGGGCGGGGTTGCCGCTGAGCGTGACGCCGCTGGAAGAGCAGCAATTGCAGCAGGTGTATTCACGCGGTGCCGGCCCCTATTTTGTCAGCGGCACCAATCATCAAACCGTGGTGCATGGGCGCGCACCCCGGCACCGGGGGGTGCACATGGGCCGGGTGGTGAAGCTGCTGGAGGACGGTGTGGTCATTGCGCCCGAGGCTGCAAATGCGATTTCGCCGCTCAAACCCGGTGACGGCATCGTGTTCGACGCCGCCAATTGGCGCAGCCCAGAGGAGCGCGAGGAAGGCGGCCGCATCTATCAAGTCTCGCAAAACAAAGGCTCGTCGGGCCAGATCACCTTGCGCTTCGGCAACGGCGCGGTGAACTTTGCGCGCATCCGGGTGGGCGATTGGGTGTGGCGCAGCGATGATCCGCAACTCGACCAGGCGGTGAAGCCGTTCACGCAGGCCACCTCGCCGGTATATCAACGGCCAGTGCAAGTGCATGTGACTGCCCACGCGCATGCGCCGCTGCAACTGGCCTGGCAATTATTGGTCGAGCACGTGGATGTGCAGGTGACAGTGCAATCGGATGAAGCCTTGAGCGTGGCCCAACAGCGCGCGCTGAACCTGGATACGGTGCGCGATCAACTGGGCCGGCTGGGCAACACGCCTTACGTGTTGGCCGGGGTCACTTTCGATGTGAGCGGCTCGCCGTTCATTCCCAATTCGCTGCTGAATCAGTTGCGCCGGCAGGCCGTGGAACAACTGAGCCATTTGCAAGGTTTGCCCAAAGCCATTGTCGTGCACGATCCGCTGGATATTTTGGCGGCGGAGAAGAGCGCAGTTTCGGCTGCACCCAGGCGGGCTCACGAGCCGCAGTTGCATGTGCTGGTTCGCACACCCGAGCAATTGGACGCGGCACTGGAGCTTAAGCCGGCCAGCATCACCCTCGACTATCTGGAGTTGTATGGCTTGCGACCGGCGGTGGATCGCGTGCGCGCGGCCGGCATCACCGTGCGAGTGGCTAGCCCGCGTGTGCTCAAGCCGAGCGAACACGGCATCGTCAACTTTTTGCTGCGGCTGGAGTGCGAGATTGTGGTGCGCTCGGGTGGCCTGTTACAAACCCTGCAAAATCAGGCGCATTCGCCACTGATTGGCGACTTCAGCCTCAACGCCGCGAATGTGCTCACGGCCGATGCGCTGTTGAAGATGGGCCTGACTCGGATCACGCCGACGCATGATTTGAACGCGGCTCAGGTGGCCGGCCTCGCGCGCGCCATCGGCCCGGACCAGCTCGAAGTGATCGCCTATCAACATCTGCCCGTGTTTCACACCGAGCACTGCGTCTTTTGTCGCTTCCTATCCAACGGCACCAGCTACAAAGACTGTGGCCACCCCTGCGAGA
>JBBQST010000454.1:0-3645 GCA_038213625.1 Thermoflexales bacterium | reverse complement strand
ATGGCGTAACCCAGCGTGCCCAACCCCAGCCCGTTCAGCACACTCTCGCGCACCCGCTCCGGCAACCGATTGCCCAATGTAACGCCAACGACGGTGCCGAGAAGCACGGCCGCAATGTTGAGGAAAGTTCCAGTCATGTTGGTTAGTGGTGGCTGGTTGCTAGTGGCTAGTTGCTAGTGGCTGATTTGCCATGCGCCTAGTCGATGCCGGCGCTGGCCAGCACCCGAATAATCTGCTCGGTATGGTCTACATCGTGCAGGCCGGCATTGATCACCACATCCACCAGACTGCCTTCGCCCTGCACCAGATGCACCCCTCGGCGCGCCCATCCTGCTGCATCCAGGCCATCCAGCTTTGCAATGAGATCCTGCCGCTTTTGCACGCAGCCCTCAAATTCCTCGGATAAATTGCGCTCGGCATAGCGCCGGCTCTCTGCCAGCGCCGCGTTATTCATGGCCGGCAGGGTGGGCGTGTCTTGTTCCAAAATGCACTTCACCCGCTCGGCCAGAATCATCTCGTAGTCGTGCATGTGACACAGGATGAACAATGCATTCCAGCCGTCAGGTCCATCCGTCGGGCCGGTCGCCTCGGCCTCCGTTACATTCTTCAACACCTCGGCCAAAATCAACGACGTTTTGCGCGCCGTGCGCAGCGCCTTTACTGAATCCAGCATTGCCATAGTTTTGAGTCCAATCTCACCAGTGAATCGCCACGGCCAGGAATTCGTCCTTCTGGTTCAACAAGCCGTCATACATCGCCTTGGCCTCGCTGCCCGGCACGTTATGCGTCACCAGATCATCGATGTTGACTTTGCCGCTTTCGAAAAGATGGATGAGCGTGCGCATGGCGCGGTCGCGCACGAACGAGAACTTCTCGCGCGGCGCGGTGCCAATGGCGCTGCCGTGCGCGCCGATGAGTTGAATGCTGCGGCCGTGCAAATCCCAGTAGAAGTCCACATCGCCGGCAATGCCGCGCGGGCTGCCCACCATCACCACTTTGCCGCCGCTCTCGACGATGTTCATCGCCGTCTTCACCGCCTGGGGGTTGCCGGTGGCTTCGACCACGATGTCGGGCAAGACGCCGCCATTGATCTCGCGCAATTCTTCTTTTAAGGTTGGCGAAGTGGGGTCGACGCCGAACGCACCCACGGCCTTGTGCGCGGTCTCGCGGCGTTGGGCCACGGTGTCCACGCTGATCAGCGGCCACGCACCCGCAGCCGAAAACATGCGAATGGCCATCTGGCCGATCATGCCCTGCCCCATCACGGCCACGCATTGACCCAACATCTCGCGGCTCTGGGTCAGCGCCGCAAAGGGAAATCGCGCCAGGGTCACGAACGCCATGATTTTGGCCGGCGCATCAGGGCCAATCTTGTGAATCAATGCATCGGGCGCACTCACATCGACCACGGCGTGGCTTTCATGCCGCGCACCCCACACCACCCGATCGCCCACAGCGTAGTCGCTCACCTGAGACCCCAGGCCAATCACACGGCCTACGCCGCTATAGCCGGGCACAAAGGGGAAGCGCGGCCAGGTGCGCGTGGGATCGTTCAACCACTGGTGCACGCCGGTGTAGACCGCCAGTTCGGTGCCGGCGCTAATGCCGCTCGCTTCCGTTTCGATGAGGATCTCGCCGGCCTTGGGCTCCGGCACCTCATATGTTTCGACATGGCAGTCATAGGGTTTGGACATCACGACTCGGTGGCCTTGCATTTATCTCCTTGTTTGTTCGCTAAATAAGCATGTATTTGAGCCTGTAGTTGATTGGATGGTTTGCACAATTCGGCGTAAAGCCGTGCGCCGCACGCCTACGAGGGAATTAAGCCAGTCCAGGCTCGACTAATTATTGTGCATCGGAGACCCCCGACCCCCCTTTAGGGGTCGGGGGTCCTGTGACCGATCTCCAGCACGGCTCCAAGCCGGCAAACGAATCTACCCCACATCACCCTTCGACAACAAACTCAAACAGCAAAATGCCGGCCGTCCAAAAGATGATGCTGAACGCAAACTGCACGCCGATCCACGGCGCAAACTCCATCAGAGGCAGCTTATCCAAAAAGCCAGATGTGGCAATTACGGATGAGGTTAAAAGCGGCAGCACCAGCGGAAAAAGCAAAATGGGTAGAAACACTTCGCGTGCGCGGGTGCTGGCCGACATGGCTGCGATGAGCGTGCCGGCACCGGCATAGCCCACGCATCCAAACGCCACCACCAGCCACACGCCCAGAGACAATAACGACTCGTCAAACAAGATGGCCGTGATCGGCACCAGCACCACCGACACGACCAGCATAAACAGCAGGTTCGTCAACGCTTTGCCGATGAAGATGGCGCTGCGGTCGCACGGCGCGAGCAGCAACCCATCCAGGCACTGGTTGATCTGCTCCGATGACATGCTGCGGCTCAACCCCAGGGTGCCGGCAAACACCAGCGTCACCCACAACACACCCGGCGTCAACGGCCGAAACGTGTCCACCCGCAGCCGCAGCGCAAAGTTGAACATGACGATGGCCATGACCGCGAAGATCAGCATGGCCATGATGCTCTCGCGCGTGCGAAGCTCTGTCAGCGCGTCTTTGCGCACAATGGCAAGGGCCGCACGAAAAACAGACGACGGGGGACGGAGGACGGGAGACGGTGAACTATCCGTCCTCCGTCCTCCGTCCCCCGTCTCCGTTCTTAGCTCTATCACGGCCTTCCCTCCACCAGTTTGCCCTGCGCCATATGCGCATAGCGGGTGACGTATTCCAGGCCACGGCTCAACTCATGCGTCGTCATCACCACAGCGCGGCCACTCACCGCCACATCGCGCAAGAGCTCGGACAGCGACTGGGCCGAGGTTTGGTCCAGGCCGGTGTAGGGTTCGTCCATGAGCAGCAGGGCTGGGTCGTGCAGGATGGCGCGGGCGATGGACAGGCGCTGCATCATGCCGCGTGAGAAAGTGCGCGCAAAGTCGTGCGCGCGGCTCCACAAATTGACCCGCCGCAGCACCACTTCAATGCGCGCAGGCAGATCACGTCGTGTGTCCATCCCCTGCATCTCCCCGGCAAAGCGCAGGTTCTCGTAGGGCGTCAGGTCGGGGTAGACCAGCGAGTGATGCGACACCACGCCGATGGCCGTGCGCGCCTGAGTGGACTGCGTCAATGCATCAAGGCCCCCTATTTTCAGCACGCCGCCATTCGGCCGGTTCAAGGTGGCCAGAATGCGCAGCAGCGTGGTCTTACCCGCGCCGTTCGGCCCCAGGATGGTCAGGAACTCACCCCGCTCCACCTGCAAATCCACACCGCGCAACACCGGGCGCATGCCGTAGAGCTTGGTGAGGGCGGAGGCTTGAAGCAGAGGCGTGAGTGATTGCATTGATTGCATGTTGAGTTTAGTGGCCAGTGGTGTGTCACTTCCAAATCTGCCGAAGCGCTTCCTTCAACTCAGCCCGGCGTTCCTGATAATACGCATCGCGTAATTTTCCGGCAGCGTGGTCACGATCCAACTCCGCCAACGCCAACAATAAATCCTCGCGCTGTTGGTTGATGGGTTTGCGATCGGCCTTTTGTAAGGTGTTGACCCGTGTGAGCAAAAGATAGGCACCGCCCAGCACAACGGCCAGCGCCACCAATCCCAGGCCAATCGAAAATGAGTCCATGCC
>JBBQST010000453.1:0-3657 GCA_038213625.1 Thermoflexales bacterium | reverse complement strand
TGCGCAAAGTGGTGGCCGACTCGCTCGACCGGGCCGACGCGCGCCTGCTGCTGGCCACGTTTTTGTGGCGCGACGGCCAGCGCATCCAGGCTGCCGAACACTGCCAGCAATTGCTCGACGATGAGCCAGATTGTGTACTGGCCCACGCGCTTTTGGTTTACATTTGGAATGGCACGAACGCCTTGCAGCAAGGCCATCTCCGCAGCATCGACCGGCTGGACCCCGATCATCGCGAAGTGACTCAGACGCTGGTGCCGGTGAGTGACCCCGCCCTATTTGAGGTGATCGAGGTGCCAGATGTGCCAGCACTGGCCGGTTTTGCCGAGGAAGATATTCACGACGGCCCGAACGATCCCGATCACGATGATTTCATGGACCGCCTGTTGGCCAGCGCCGGCCCCATCAACGCCCAAACTCAACTGGCTTCGGCAGCCTCGCAACCCGGCACCCGCGCACCAGATGATCTGGATCAAGGCGATGAGATCGTCAATTACTCCAAGCTGGATTGGGAGCCAGAGCAGATTGACGCCACATCAATCGGTAGCGTCGATGAGGCCGATGAGGCTGATACGCCACCGCCGTGGCTGACACAGGTGCGCGCCAGCTCGCGGCCTGCGCCCGAGGGCACATCAATCGATGATGCGGCCGAAGACGATGTCGTGCCTGATGATACGGACTCAGAAGAAGAGGAAGACAGCGAAGATGAAGGTGACATCCATGTGATGACGTCTACGCCCACAGAAGTCGTGAGCGAAGACGAAGCATGGAGTGCCGAGGACGATGACACCGCACCTGCTTCAACCACCACAGCCAATGCGGGTCACGCGCCGACCACGCCTGTGGAACTGGACGCGGCCACGACTACACTGGCCTCCATGGCCTCTGATCCAGGTGCGTGGCTGGAAGCGGCCCGCACAGCCATCAACCAACGCATGAGCACCAACTCAGCCGAGAGCCAGCTCAAGATGACCGAGCTAGCCGAGCGCATGAACGCGGCACTGGCCGATCTGCAAACCCTGGCCACAACGCAGCCCGACCCGGAGTGGTACACCCTGCTCGGCATGGCGTACACGATCAAGGGCAAGGTGGATGCGGCGCTGGCCGAGTCGCGCCAAGTGCCGGGCGAGTAGGCACAGAATTCGGCACCGCAGCAGCCCACAATTGGGTCTGGTTGTGATAACCTCCAGCCCCGAATATTTTTATCTCCAAGGAAAGAGATCGAGTCAGATCAAACACTGATCTGCAAACTCAGGTCACTATTAGGAAGCAAACATGGCAATTGAAAGAACTCTCGTCATTATCAAACCCGACGGCGTGCAACGAAATCTGGTCGGCGAAGTGCTGCGGCGCTTCGAGAACCGCGGCTTGCGGATTGCAGCGCTGAAGCTGATGCAGATTCCCCGCGCCACGGCCGAGGATCACTACGCCGAGCACAAGGGCAAGGGCTTTTACGAGGGCACGGTCAGCTACGTGACCAGCGCACCCGTTGTCGTGTTCGTGCTGGAAGGGCCGGATGCGATCGCGGCTTCGCGATCCACGATGGGTGCAACGAACCCGTTGAACGCCCAACCCGGCACCATTCGCGCCGACTACAGTATCAACATCTCGCGCAACCTCATTCACGGCAGCGACAAGCCCGAAACGGCCGAGCGCGAAATCAAGCTGTACTTCAAGCCCGAAGAAGTGGTTTCGTACCAGCGAGCCGGCGACGTCTGGCTGAGTGAGTAGCCGCACACACACACAGCACAGTCACACAGGTGAATCAGAAAAGGGGCGCGGCAACGTGCCCTTTTTGTTTTGTACACAGACTTATCTTGATTTTGAAGTGAAGTGAATTGATATGAAAGCACGGACCCGTTTTGCGCCATCCCCCACCGGCGAGCTTCACATCGGCGGCGTCCGCACCGCCGTGTTTGCCTGGTTGCAAGCCCGGCACACCGCCGGCCAGTTCTACATTCGCCTGGAGGACACCGATCAGGAACGCTACACCGCCGGCTCGGCGCGCCGCATCTTGCAGACCTTCGACTGGTTGGGCATGACGCTGGATGGTGGCCCCGACCACGCCGAGCTTCAGCACATGAAAAGCGATGAGGACTATCCAGAGGCGCTGGCCGATGGCAGTTTTCAGGGCATTCCAGGGCCGTTTGTGCAATCCCAGCGGCTGCCGATTTATAAGCAGTGGGCCGAGTGGTTGGTGGAGAACGGCTATGCCTATCGCGCCAATGAGACGCCGGAAGAGCTGGATCACATGCGCAAGGAGGCCGAATCGCGCAAAGAGGGGTTTCGATTTCGCGAGGAGATGCGGGTGCGGCAGGAGGTTCGCGCCGATGAGCCCCACGTCATCCGCATGCGCATTTTGCCGCGCGACGGCACGACGCGTTTTCACGACATGATCAAAGGCGATGTCGCTTTTGAAAATGCAAATCTGGATGATCAGGTGATCCTGAAACAGGATGGCTTCCCAACGTATCACCTGGCCGTGGTGGTGGACGATTACACCCAGGGTGTGACCCACGTCATTCGCGGCGATGACTGGCTGCCCAGCGCGCCCAAGCATGTGCTGCTGTATCAGTATTTGGGGTGGCCGTTGCCGGTGTTCGCGCATGTGCCAAACGTATTAGGCCCGGACGGCCGCAAGCTTAGCAAGCGCCACGGCGCCACCAGCGTCTTCGAGTTTCGCGATCAGGGCTATTTGCCGGAAGCTGTTATCAACTTTCTGGCCATGCTGGGTTGGGCGCCGGGTCAGGGCGACGAGCAGAATATCTTCACCTTTGACGAATTGTTCCAGAAGTTTTCATTGGAGCATGTGGGTTCATCGCCGGCCGTGTTCGAATACACCAAGCTGGATTGGATGAACGGCGTGCACATTCGTAAACTGGCCGTGGACGATCTGGCCAAACGGCTGCTGCCCTTTCTAGCCCAGGCCGGCCTGCCCATGGACACGGATGAGAAGTTCCAACTGCTGCTGCGCACCATTCCACTGATCCAGGAGCGGCTGCCCAAGCTGACCGACGCTGCGCCGTTGATCGACTTTCTGGTCAACGACATCGAGACGCCGCCGATGGAAATGCTGATTGGCCCGAAGATGGAGCAGCATTTGTCGCTGCACGCCATGCGCGAGGCCCGGCGGGTGCTGGCCGAGCTGCCAGTGTTTGAGGAGAGCGCCATTGAACCGGCCCTGCGCGCCTTGGGGGCCGAGTTACAGCTCAAGCCCAATCAGCTCTTCGCCATCATCCGCAATGCCGTCAGCGGCAAAACGGTGACGCCGCCGCTGTTCGGCACGCTGGCCGTGTTGGGCCGCGAGGTCACACTCAACCGCATCGACCGAGCTATTGCGCAATTGCAAACAGTCTGATCTGCATTTGTCGAAGCACTCAGACTAGATCGTCATTCCCGCGCAGGCGGGAATCCAGAACTGCCAACCACGGTTACGTCGGGGTTACGCCTGGATTCCCGCCTGCGCGGGAATGACGTGGCTATGTAGCGACTTTCCTTGAATGGGTCAAAGGGTTTGGTGTGAGGAAAACGAAAACGGCGTCGGCGCGAATAAAATAGCGCCGACCCCGGTGTGTGTATCGATTTAGCCCCCCATCGCCAGTTACACGGCCGTCTGTGGGGCCGCGCCCACCCTAAAGGCGCTGTGCCGATTGGCGCTCT
>JBBQST010000452.1:0-3693 GCA_038213625.1 Thermoflexales bacterium | reverse complement strand
GTCTGACTACTGACTACTGACTACTTCTCATCTCTCCTAGAGAAACTTGATGCACACCGGCGTCGGCACCGAAATTACAGGGCCGGTCGGCGTGAGCTGGCCGGTGGCGGCATCGAATGCAAATTGCACCACGTTGTCGGTGTATTGATTGGCCACGAACACGTGTTTGCCTGACGGCGCGATCGCAAAATTGCGCGGCCAGCCACCGCCGGTGCTGGTTTGACCCAACGAGGTGAGTTGGCCGGTGGCTTCATCCACCGCAAAAATGGCCAGGCTGTCGTGGCCACGGTTGGACCCCAACACATATTTGCCGGATGGGTGCACATGAATGTCGGCGCAATAGCTGGTGCCGCTGAACCCGTCTGGCAGCGTGGAGATGGCCTGGATCTCGCTCAAGGTGCCGGCGGCCGTATCGTAGCGAAACGCGGTCATGGTGCTGTCCAGCTCATTGATGGCATAGGCAAATTTGCCATTGGGGTGGAAGGCGAAGTGGCGCGGGCCGGCACCGGGGGCCGTGCGCGCTTCGCCGTGCAGGGTCAATTTGCCTTTCTCAGCATCCAGCGCGTAGATAAACACGCGGTCCAGGCCCAGATCGCACGCAAACACCAACCGGTTGTCCGGCGACAGATTCACCGAGTGCGCATGCGGCCCTTCCTGACGCGCCTTGTCTGGCCCCGAGCCGGTGTGTTGCACAAAGTCGCTCATCGGGCTCAGCGAGCCAGCGGCCGCGATGGGAAACACGCACAGGCTGCCGCTGCTGTAGTTGGCGGTCATTACGCTTTGGCCAGTGGCATCGACCACGACATGGCACGGTGCGCTGCCGTTGGTGGGCTGCTGGTTGAGGAAGCTGAGCGCGCCGGTGTTGGGATTGATGGCAAATGCGCTGATGATGCCCTTGAGCTCGCCCTCTTCGCTCACGGCATACAACACGCGCTTGTTGGGGTGAAACGCCAGGAACGAGGGATTGTTGCTTTTGGCCGTGCTGGTCTGGGTCAGCTGCTCCGTGGCCGCATCCACCTGATAGGCGTAGATGCCGGCCGAGCCGCTGGGGGTGTAGGTGCCGACATAGGCAAATTGATCTGACATACTGAGGCGTAGTGTAGCGGCTATTCGAAAGTTAGTTTTGTGATTTTGGTGGACGTGGGCGTAGACGATTACGTGAACGTTTACGTCTACGTAATCGTCTACGTTCACGTAATCGTCTACGATTCTTCCCGGACACGCTCACCCCAACAACCGATGCAACAGCCACGCGCCCAGCGGGTTGCTCTCCAGCGTGGCCGGCTGCGCACCCATGCCACCTCCAAAGCGCAAGGGGGTGATGTGGAGCGTGCCGGCGCCCATCTTCACTTCGATGACATAAGCCGCCCACGTCATCGCCCGCGCATCAAAACGGCGCCACAAGGGCCGCATCGTCGCTTCAGGCGCGCCGAGTTCCTTGAGCACAGCCGCCACCGCATCCGGCCTGAGCGCAAAATCCGTGGCGACACTGAACAGGCGCATATCGCCGTGTTGCAAATCTGGCATGCGAAACAGGTGTGCCGTCGCCTCACCCGGCACATGAATCGCCTCGCGCCAGAACGGCATTGGCTGGGTCAGGCGCGCATCGTCGTGTTGAAGCCACACGGCCAGCCGTTCGCCCTGCTGTGCGCGAGCCACGGCCGCCGCATCCAGCCGATGCAGCACGCGGCTCCAATCCAGCGCAACGGCCGGCACGCTCCACACCGGCCATGTGTTGTGCACCTGTTCATCGCCGAATATCAGCGTAGCTCGCAGCATATGACTCACCGGCGCATCGGCCAGCGGCGGCACCCACGGCACCGTGGATAGTTCCTGCACGCCACTCTCATCCACGCGCAACCCCGTTTTCGTGCCACTCAAAAGCGGTGTGTGATCCGCGTCGCGCGTCTCGATCCGCCAGTCCAGCGCGGCATTGTCAATCGCACCTGCGCCATTCGACAGACTGAGGTGCAGTTCGGCCGCTTCACCTTGCGCGAAAACATAGGGATCAACGGTAGCCGGCCGGTCGCCGCCCTGCTGCCACTTGCGCCGGCGTTCACGATCCAGCACCAGCACCCGATCCGCATTGAACTGGTTGAAATCACGAGGATCAAATTTCAGCGCGCCCAGGTCATCGACGATGCCAGAGGTGGCGATGGGTGTGTCCTGCCAGCCGGTGATCACGTAGCCGCCGGTGGCACTTCGCCGGCGGGTGTGCTCGAAGATGAACTTGCGCACAGCCGTGGCCTGCCGCCGGGCCAGTTGGGTGAGGTGCCGGCCACCGTCGGTAATATCAGCCTGCTGAAGCCGTTGACGATACTGGCGCAACCAGATGAGTTCATCGCGCTGAAACGTCGTCGGCTGGGTCAGCCACCACGGGTTCGCCTCATCCAGCAGGGAGAAATCGCGCAGCGTGTCGGCGTCGCAAAACTCGCCGTAAATCCAGGGTTTGTTGGGCTTGTAGGGCCGGTCGAAGTGCCTGACCAGCGGCTCGAAGAACTGCAAGTCGGCATAGAAGTGGTAGTCGTAGAAATCACTTGTGTCTGTGATGACGCCGCCGTAGGCCTCGGCGCTGCCGCTGTTGTCGCAGTGCAGGGCATTCGGCAGCCAGGCGTGCACGGTATCGCGCAGCTCCAGCAAAAACGCCGCGTCGGCCTCGGCATCCAGCTCACATCCCAGGCTCACAATGACGATGGAGGGATGATGATGCACGCGGCGCAAAATAGCCTCATACTCGCGCAACGCCAATTCCTTGAAGGCCGGCGTCACCCTGGGCAGCCACATCGGCAATTCCAGCCACAGCAGCATGCCCATCTCATCAGCCACCTCAAATAACACATCGTCGGGCACATACAGGCACAGCTTGAATAGGTTAAAGCCCAAGGCGCGACATTGTTCGAATGCAACGCGCACCTCATCTCGCGACCAAGCCGGGCACAGGCGTTGCGCATCCCAACCCCAGCTTAATGCGCCGCGAATGTGCAACGGCACCTCGTTCAACATCGTTGCGCCGTCGCGCACCCGCACATCTCGAAACCCGATGATTCGCTGCGCTTGCGAGAGGATGCGTCCCGCCTCGTCTTTGAACTGGAGGATAAGGCTGTAGCAGGCAGGCGTTTGCGGCGACCACGGCTGAGCCTGCGGCACCTGAAAACCAGCACTAAAGCGGCGTGAGCGGCGCGCAAGTTGAACCGGTTCGGCATACAAGACCTGTTGCGTCGCGAGATCGACCAGCGACACTTCGCCGGTCACGCGGTCCGGCTCAGCCTCACTCAAGTCGTGATCACGCAACACACCCTCGACAAACACGTGCCTGTCAGCAGATGGAAACACACGCAAGGCAGCGATGCCGAATTGAGCTGGTTCAGCCAGCAACACGCGCAAACCCTGCCAGATGCCGCCAAAGGTGTTGGCCACATCGGGCAGAAAGCCGGCCAGCGTCTCGCGCAATGGGTAGCGCGCATCACCGGGCTTCCACACCTCAATTTCCAGGATATTTTCGCCCACCTGCACGGCCGTGGTCACATCCCATTGAAACGGCGACCACATGCCGGTGTGCTCGCCGATGGGTTCGTCATTCAGGTGTGCCGTGGCCGCAAAACTGATGCCATCACATTCCAGCATCACCCGACCCGCCGGCAGCACATCCAGCCAAAAACTGCGTCGGCAGAGGGCGGGTCCTTCGGTGAGCAA
>JBBQST010000451.1:0-3694 GCA_038213625.1 Thermoflexales bacterium | reverse complement strand
TGAAGCGCAGCACGCTGTTGATCGCGACCAGCACCCCGAGCAGGGCAATGGTTTTGGTGGTGAGGCCGTTGGCCTGGGCATCCAGAAAAATAGCGACGAGGCACAGGCCGATCAGCAGCAGCGTCATCACCGGCGCATCCTGCGCATGGCCACTCATGCCGCTCGGCTCGATGGCCGGCAGCCAGAAGGGATACAGGAACGCGGCCAGGCCGATGACGCTGATCAAGACATAGGTGATGATGCTGAGCCAGCGCGCGGCCGGACGAGGGGTCTGGCTCACCGGCGCATCCTCGTGAGTGCAATGCCGCCGACCAGGCCCAGCGCGATGACGCCAAACAGGGCGTAGCCGAGCGGGTTGGGGCCGAGGGGCGTTTCAGGAGGAGGAGGCGTTGGTGTAATCGTGGGTGTGGATGAGTGCGTAACCGCAACTGAAATCGTCGTCGCAAGGGTAGGCTGTGGCGTGAATGTTGGCGTTGGCGTAGACGTAGACGTAGACGTAATCGTAGACGTAATCGTGGCCGTGGCTGTGGCCGAAAGCGTAGGCTCCGGCGTGAATGTTGGCGTGGGCGTCAACGTGGCCACATCTGTCGGCACCGCCGCCGTTGGCGCCGTCGGCGCTATTGCTGCCGGCGTCGCAGTGGGCACCGGAACGGCCACGACAGCCATCACTGTTACACCCACCACAGGTGAGGGCGCCGGCGCAACGGGCGCATTGGCCTGTATGGCCGTCGGCACAGGCGTGTTGATGGTGCCTGAGATCACCTGGCCGCCGCCCATCAGATCAGATGCAATGGGTGCAGAGGTTGCCGTCGCAGTCGCAATCGGTTGTGGGGGCGGACTGGTAGATGTGGAGGTTGCTGTTGATGTAGGTGTGGACACAGATGAGGTAATCGTTGGGGCGGCCGAGACCACATTACAGATCTGATCAAAAGTTCTTGCAGGCTCGATAGGGCTCCCCGATCCCCACACCCAGCCTTGCACCACACCCTCGGTCACTTTGGCACTGCTGGCACCGGCGTTGGAAGACACCCACGTTCCATTTTGGAGCGTCCAAAAAAACCATGACTTTTGCTCGCTGACCGATTTGCAAAAACAATCTTCAGCCGGACAACCCTGATCAGCAATTTTACAAATGGCAGCACCCATGCCCCCAAACTGATTGGCCACCACCGGCAATGTCGAGCGGCGCAACAAATCGTAGCCCGTGATCTCGGCCTCAGTGAATGACACGCACTGCTCCACCACGCGCCCATCACCAAAACGCACCACCACACCGGCGCGTTGGGTGGCTTGATTGGCTGTTATTGGCTGCTGCCGCAGTGCGCTGGCGTTTAGACCCAACGCGGCAAACGTGGTCACGATCAGGGCAAGATACCGTAGTCCAAATTTCATCTTAGCGGGGTGACCATTCGGAGCGATTGAATCGCTCCGAATGGTGTCGTGTCATTAGCGAGTGATGATTGGCAAATAAACTTTGAACACAAATGGCCCATGCAGCGGCAATGACAACGCCGCTACACCGGGCAGAGCTGCATAGGTGGCTGACTGCACGCTAAAGGCGCTGGCGAAGCTGCCATCCGGCAACTGCAAATTCAGCAGCACATCCGCCGGCGTGCGCACGATCAGGCGTGAAGCAGTGCCATCAGTGATCACCTGCCCATAGGCCAGGCTACTGAACGGCTCGCCGTAGGCCGCCAGACCCTGCACGGCCAGTCCGGTGGAGTTGGCATCGCTGGGGCTGCCAAAGCCATAGCCACCGTCGGCCAGTTGCGCTTTGCGCAGAAACACGATCGCATTTTGCACCGCCGGATTGGTGGCCGGCACACCCGCGGCCTGCAACGCCATGAGCGCCAGCCCCGTGCTATCGGCCGCGCCCGCAGCCGCATTGGCAAAGAAGTCGTAGCCGCCATCGGGGGCGGCAATGTCGATGAGTTTTTGCACCTGCGTCGGCGAGATTGGCTCACCCGCAGCGGCCAGACCCAAAATGGCATAGCTCTGATCCCACACGCTGCTGCCATAGCGGCCGGTGGTGGGGCTGAACGAATTGGTAACGCTGAGCACGAGATTCAAGCCGCTAAAGTTGGCGGGATCGCCACCCGCCAACACGACGCCAACCAGATACTTGCCGGCTGCAGCCGCGCTACTTTTGGGGTAATTGGTCTGCGACGCCAGATACGAAATCGGCGTCGAGCTGGAGATGCTGACAAACGAGCCCAGATCACCACCGGCCGCGACAATCGCGTTCATCGCATCGATGGTGTCGCCTGGGCTGAACCCGCCGAAGCCGCCATCGGCCTGTTGCTGGGTTCGCAGATAGGCCAAGCCCTTTCGCAAGGCCACGGCACGGCTGGCGTAGGGGAACGATTTGCCGACCAGCGCCGGAATCGACTGCACGGTGGCATAGCCGTTCGAGGGCGGATCGAGGTAGACGAAGCCGCCATCAGGCTGCTGCTCACCGAGCAAAAAGCGGATGGGGTTGTTGCTGCTGATCTGCCAGGTGGTGCTGAGGGGATCCTGACCTGCGGCGGCGAGGCCCTGCAACACATAGGCGGTGCTGTTGGCCTCACTTTGTGTTGCTGTGCCGTCGTAGCCCCAGCCGCCATCAGCCACCTGAGCCGCCTTCAAATACGCCACCGCGCTCAACACCGGCGTGCTGGTGATGGACTGACCGCCCGCCACCAACGCTTGCAGTATCAGGCCTGTGCTATTGGTATCTGTCCCAAACCCCGGCGCGTATTCGAAGCCGCCGTTGGACACGATGCGCGAGGCCAGCAACTGGGTAGCTGTCACCGGAATCGCTTCACCCGCCGCCTTCCAGCCCAGCATGGCAAAGGCCTGCTCCCAGTTCGTGGTGCCAAATGCGCCTGTCGTTGGGCTATAGAACTGGGTCATGCTAACCACCAGGTCGAGGCCGTTGAACTGGCGCGGATCCAGATTGGCCGCAGCAAGGGCGAGCGAAAGCTTGCCGATGCGGTCCACCTTGCCGGCAATGTATTTGGTGGTGGAGATGGAATACAGCGGCGCGATGAGGCTGCGACCGGCCGTGATGATCTGGTCGGGTGCCACACCCAACGCGCGAGCGGCGTAGACGCTCTCGGCCACATCGCCGATGGCACCGGCACTGGTCATGGCCGTGTAAAAAGTGATGGTGCCATTGTCGTTCTGGGTGCGAGTGATGAAGGCCAGCCCTTTTTGGGCGGCAATGACTTCGGTCGTGGTGATGGCCGGTGCGGCTGGCGCTGCAGGTGCAGCCGGTGACACGGCCATGGCCGAGGATGCGCCCAGCAGCGTCAGCACCGCCGCGCACAATGCACCCGAGGCGGCCAGTGTGGCGATGCCGCGGCGCATCGATCGAAAAACAAAATTTTGAGTAGACATAGATTGAACCAACAAAAAAAAGCCCGGCCTTCCAAAAGGATGAAATCCCCTCGAAAAGTCGGGCACAGAAAATTGGACAAAAACAAACGCCTGTGTAAAAAGTAATCTAGTACGGCTTACGGCGGTTTGCTCATGCTCTACCTCCCTGATCCCGAGAAGGGTTGAACGAACGTCTCATCGAGGCAGGCATCCTGGCTTTTGAGGAGGTTATTAGTGATTAGTTGTTAGTGACTAGTTCAGAGGGTTCCTCTTTACTAACTACTAATGACTAACAACTAAATCACTCCCCAATCACAGTTGCGGCACAGCTTCGGTC
>JBBQST010000450.1:0-3694 GCA_038213625.1 Thermoflexales bacterium | reverse complement strand
CGGTGCGTTTGTCTTCGCTGAGTTGTGCTTCCAACTTTTGGGCTTCGGCCAGCGGCACGCCAGCATAGCGCGTCAACCAGGCCGCCTCGCTCACCAGATCGCCGGACATGATGGCGATGGCTTCGGTAGTCAACGTGTGCGCGACCTCGCGCAGGAAATAGGGCAGGCTCATGTCGAGGTATTGGTCATACACGGCATGGCCAAACTCGTGCAACATCGTCTCCATCCACTTCAGGTTGGGCCGGTTGTTGCACAGCACGCGCACGTCGCCGGCGCGGTCAATGTGCGTGCAAAACGCGCTCTGCTCCTTGCCTTCGCGCTCACACAAATCACTGCGTTTGAGCGTGGCGTCGATGTCCATGCCCAACGAAGTGAAGTAGTCGCGGGTGAGTTGCTCCAGATCTTTGCCGGCAAAATAAGGGTCCAGATTCATGCTGCTGGGCTGCGGCTCCTGAAAAAATGGGTCGGCGTAGTGCCAGGGCCGTAGTTGCTCCGGTGTGATGTTGAACCGCCTGGCCAGACCGGCGTCCAGTTCACCTTTGTAGCGAGTCCAGGCTGGGTCGATGCCGCGCTTCAAGGCGTCGAACAATGCAAACACCTCGCACTCGTCCAGCTCGTCGGTCTCCAGGCGCATGACGTAGTAGTTGCGGAAGCCGGCGTGGCGGGCCGCCTCGTTGCGCAGATGGGCCAGCCGGCGCAGCTTGTCGGCCACCAGTGGCCCAATTTGCTTGCTGGCCTCCCACGCTTCCTGCCGCACCGCCACGTCATCCGAGGTCGCGAGAATCTCTTTCAGGTCGTTGTCGGCCGTGGGTTTGCCCTGCACGCTGGCCCGAAACTTCACGAACTCACTTTGAATCTCAATTTCCAGTTCAGTAATTTTGGCGATGAGTTCCGGCGGCATCTGGTTGGCCCGAAACTGGTTGTCCAGTAACTTGGCCTGGCGCATCAACAGCTCGTCCTGCCGCGTGGTCATCGAGCGGCCTTCCTTCTGGATCAGCTCGCGCAATGTCTTGGATCGCGCCGGGTCGGCCAGTAGTTGCCGGGCCTGTTGCATGGCCGCGCCCAGTTGCTGCTCATATTCCTGCTTGCCAGTGGTCGACATCAACCATTGCATTTCGTTGATGGTCTTGTGCAAGGGCTGAAATTCCTGCACCTGCTGATCGATGAATGTTTCAAGTGGCGTTGTCATAGTCAGATTTTAGTTTTGGTTTGATACACAACCTACACAGCCTATGTAGGTGTTATTCCGAGTTCCCGATAGCCGGGGACGGCAAAGCCAAGCGGCATGAACGGGAGACTTGAGAAGGTCACCGCCAGCTTTGACGTGACCAAACCCCACCCCTAGCCCCACCCCGCTGCGGGGAGGGGGATCGCACTCCCCTCCCTTCCCGGGAGGGGTTGGGGGTGGGTTCTGCATCGGGACAGTTTCAAGGTCGATTGCTAAATCATGTTGCGAAAATTTTTTGTTCATGAGCAGGCTTGGCGAGAAATGACGCGTCATTGGGGCATTTAAGCATTCTCACGCCGTCCGCAACAAGCTCGGCAACAACTGCTCGCTGGCCACCATGTCCCAGCTCATGCGCTGCGCCAGCGCGTAGCCCTGGGCAATCAATTGTTGCTTCTCCTGATCGGTGCGCGGCAAATGTTCGACAACGAGTTGGGCGATGACGCGAGCCACGTTGCGCTCCACATCGTCACGCAGCACACGCCCAATTTGAATGGGATCCACCGACAAATCCTGCAAGTGTGTATATTGGCCGACGATGACATTGGCAATCGGCCGCTGTCGTTCTTCCACCGGCAAACTTAGCCGCAACATGCCGATGGATTGGCGCACGAAGCCGACGCAGCCACACACATCACTCACCACGCACAACGCGCCGGCCGGCAACGCCTCAATCTGCGCAATGCCAAACGGCTCGTAGATGCTCTGGCCAAACTCCAGATCGGTGCCGCGGCGCAGATCACCAAAGCCAAGATCGGCCGGCATTGTCTCGCCCAGGCGGTCGCGGCTAAAGCCAAACTGGTTGACCAGCACAATCCGGCTGGCCCGTGCTTGTGAATTAAAGAGCGCAATCGCATCGTAGAGCGAGGCTTCGTAATCCACGAGGTCCGGCCAGCCGTAGCGATGCTGGGCCGGCCAGCCATACTCGCGATTCATCCACTCGGCCTCGCTGCTGCTGCGCCCCAGCGGCTTCACCGACGACACGATGAACAGCACCGCGCTCTCGCCGCGCGCGGCCAGTTGCCCATCCACCTGCTCCATCACCCGAATGTCGCGCCACAGCCCTTTGCTCACCACCATGCGCGTGGCGTGCGAGAACACGAACGTTGGATTCAGGCCGGTGAGGATTTCAGCGTACTGCTTCAGCTTGTTGTTCGAGCTTCGCACATCTTCCAATGCAGTGAGTTGGCTCGGCGCGCCGTTATACGTTAGATCGATGCGCTTGTTCTTGAAGCCCGGGCTCAGGAAGCGCAGCTCTTCGACGACGAGATCGCCCACGGCAAACACAAAATCGCAGCGCTCGGCCGTCTTCAACATGGCGTGTTTATAGAAGTAGCTCTGGTCGCCAAACACGTCTTCCAAAAATTGGCCGCGCTGGGCGGCGCTGCGCATGATGTTGTAGAAGCGCGTGTCGTGGCCGTCGTTGTCCTCGACCAGCAGCCGCACGGTGGCCACCTCATGGGCCACAAACGCGCTGCGATATTGGCCAGGGTAATTCAGGGCCGCGGCATACCACAACGGCAATCCCATAAATTCGTGACACAGCAGCGTCGCAGACGCCGTGGCAGGCTCGTCATCGGGTTCCACCGTAGTCCAACCCGCTGCATCCGGCTTGAACCCCAGCACTGAATGCAGCGCTGCCAAGGCTGGTTCGGCCGTGGCAATGTGCTGGATGAATTCCGGCTCGTGCTGATAGCGGGCGCAGTCCAGCCCAAACTGCTGCCAGATGAAATAACGGAACCCGTCCAGACGTTGGCCGTTGATCTCGCTCGCATCGACCAGCACCACCTCGTGCTCGGCGCTACTAGCGCTGCCGGCCGCGCCAAAGCCGCGCCTGCCATACAGGATGCGCACCCCAAACGCGCGCTCGATGCCGCTCAACAACTCGGCCAGCGGCTGCGGGCAGTTCATATAACCTTGATCGGCAAAGTAGTAGATAAACAGCCGATTGCGCGCCGAGAGCAGCCGCTCCATTTCGGTGCTGTCCTGGGTGTTCATGGGGCCGACCAGCAGCGTGCGCGCCACATGTTCCAGATAGCTGGGTGCATTCAGCAACCCATCCAACACGGCCCCGATGCCGCCAACTTTTACCCCTGCCTCGTGCGTGGAATGGATGAGGATCATGGGCCGGATTGTATGTGTTCTGTAGAACGCGGGTGAAATCAAAACTTTTCACCACAACGCACAACCCGATGTGGCACCCGTATAATCCACGCCGCACGCGGACGCGCGTGTCAACAACTGAATAGCAATCAAGGTGACCCGGCGCTTTGCTTAGCAAAGCTCAAAGGCTCGGAGGCCAGGGCGTAAAGGTGGAATTCGGTGAAAGACCGAAGCTGTGCCGCAACTGTGATTGGGGAGTGATTTAGTTGTTAGTCATTAGTAGTTAGTAAAGAGGAACCCTCTGAACTAGTCACTAACAACTAATCACTAATAACCTCCTCAAAAGCCAGGATGCCTGCCTCGATG
>JBBQST010000449.1:0-3699 GCA_038213625.1 Thermoflexales bacterium | reverse complement strand
AGCACCCACCCCGCAATCAGCGCCACGCCACCGATGGGCGTAATGGCACCCAGCCAGCGCAGGCCGGTTACGCTCAGCAAATACAGGCTGCCAGAGAAGATCACGATGCCGGCCACAAACAGCCAGCCGGCCGTGACCAGCAACGGCTTCTGCCACTGCGCGTAGGCCAGCGCCACCGCGATCAGCGCCAGGGCGTGATACATGTGATAGCGCACGCCGGTCTCGAAATTGGCCAGCATATCGGGCGCGAGTATGGCTTTGAGGCCATGTGCGCCGAACGCACCCAAGGCCACCGCCAGCGCCGCCAGAATCGCGCCGACGGCGAAGAATGTTTTGTCCATGGCCCTACTTTACAGGCGTCGGCACGCCTGCGTCAGTATCGTTCGTCATGCCACATGAGATTCAATGGGCCGGCCGGTGAAGGTTGACGACAACACGATGAGCGTGGCGGTCTCGCCGTAATTGCCCAACAGACGCGCGATCACTTCTAAACGCAGGATCGTGGCCACATGCACTTTAAGCAGGTAAGAAATGTTGCCGGCAATGTGATGGCACTCGGTCACATCGGGCAGGGTGCGAATCAGCTCCAGGGCGTCATATTCGGCGCGCTTGGGCACAGTGAACTGGATGAAAGCGGTGATGGGATAGCCTAATTTGGCAGGGTCCACATCGGCGCAATAGCCCTTGATGAGGCCGGCGTCCTCCAGCTTGCGCACGCGCTCGGTCACGGCCGGGGTGGACAGATTCACCCGCCGGCCCAGCTCACTAAACGAGATTCGCGCGTCTTGCTGAAGAATTTTGAGAATCTTCCAGCCCATGTCGTCGAGCGGCCTTTCCAAATTAGAACTCACCCAGCCATTTTAGTACCACTTTGAAAGGTGTCTATCCCGTTATTGCTGTCATCGGCCCTTGATTCGGCGACCACGCCTGTCTAAGTTAGTGACCAGAAGTAAATGCCATTTTTCAAAACGATGCCAACTCGAAGTAGGTCAAAGCAAATAGCTTAAGTCGTCATTCCCGCGCAGGCGTCCCCACTGCAGGGCGGGAATCCAGACCTCCCAATTACGGTGGCGTCGGGGTTACACCTGGATTCCCGCCTGCGCGGGAATGACGGGGTTACTCAATAGACATTATTGGACAACTGAAAGAATGGCTGTCGAGTTGAAAGTCAAAGTAAACAGCGTCAGCCGTCATTCCTGTGAACGTCTCTCACAGCACGGCGAAATCCAGCACTTTGATCTACGCTGATATAGCGGTTGCGACTGGATTCCCGCATCCGCGGGAATGACGTTGTTTTGCAGCAACCTCCCGGAGATGGGCAAATTGTTCATTCTGTCCAAAATCCCCATTTCCCATCTTCACGCTTACTTGAGGCGGCGGAAGATGTCTTCGAGTGAACCTTCACCCAACCCATCGCTCTGGTTGAGTTTGGAGGCGGCATCGGCATCGACCAGCCAGCGCAGATCGCCGCTGGTGGGAGAGACACCTTGCGACGGCAACACATCCGGGTGATGAAACTCGAACAGCACACGCCGCAACACCTCAGCCTTGCCCGCGCCGCTGACCAGAAAGGCCACGGTGCGGGCGGCGTTAATCAGCGGGTAGGTGAAGGTGATGCGCATCGTGTTCAACCTGGGCACCCAGTTGGCCACCACGATGCGGCCCTTCTCTGAAATCGCCGTGGTGCCTGGAAACAGCGATGCGGTGTGGCCGTCATCGCCCATGCCCAACAAAATCAGGTCGAGCGGATGCAGCACAAAGGCCGGCCCCGGCGCGTCTTCGATCACGGCCACCTCGTCCTTGAGCCCGGTCACAATCTCACCCACATAGTGCGCGGCTGCGTCGATCGATCCCAACTCAGTTTGCACGCGGTGCACGTTGGCGGCCAGCACCGGCACCTTGCTGATGAGGGCGTCGTAGGCCATTTTGTAGTTGCTGTCCGGCGAATCGGCGGGGACATCGCGCTCATCGCTCCACCACAAGTGCACCTTGGTCCAATCAAACCGAACTGCCCAAGTCGGCGTGGCCAGCCGCTCAAACAGTGCCTTGGGTGTGCTGCCGCCGCTCAGCGCAAAGTGGAACTGGCCCCGCCGCGTGAGTGCGGCCTGATAGCACTCCAGCACCAGCGCGGCTGCGTCGGCCATCAGCGTGGCCGGGTCGGGTGAGATGTGAAGATCGGACATGGCGTTATTCTCCTCTGGTTGCTAGTTGATGGTGGCTGGTGGCTGGTTGCTAGTTCAGAACCAGCCGCCAGCAGCCAGCAACCAGCCACCAGCCGCCAGTCACCAACCACGTTGAAGATCGGAGTCTGTGGCAGCAGCTTCAGCCGGGGCCGGCAACGATTCGAGCGGCGGCAGGTTGGGCAGCTCGGCTTCCTTTTGGGCCTTGTACTGCAACTCCTCATCCTCTACTCGATTAAGCGTGGTGAATCGCGGCGTCAACTCCCAATGGCCCTGGCAACGATCCGACGACCAGGGCGCGTACGGCGCCATCACCAGATCGCACAGATCGAGCAGCGCGCCATCGTAGTTCACCCGCCAGCCGGCAAAGTCCAGCCAGGCCTGGTCGCGGTCTGGCTTCATCGGCACTCCCACCTGAGCCAGATAATCGTAGGCCGCGTCATATTCATCCCGAGTGACGCTGATGGGGGTTTCGGGAAAGCTGGGATATTTCGAGGTCTTGAAGCCATACGGCAGGCACACGGCACGCAACGCCAGATAACCTGCGCGAATCATCAGATCGGCCTTGGGGTCTGCCGGCACATTGACCGAAGAGCGCATCAGGGCCGCCGCGTCCAGCATCACTCCCGCCATCGTCACCCAGCTTCGATTCGGTTGTTGGGAGCGAAAGAACACAGTAACGGTTAGCGAGGAATGGCTTTCCTCAAGCGTGACAAACCAGCGCTCCCACTCGATCCATAGACTTTCCATCCCTTCCAGCCGGCCCAGTTTGTAGGCACGTTCGATTAGTGTGACGCCCCAGGGTGGATCGCCGGCGCGGGTGGCCATGGAGTTGACGGCGGTCTCACGTTGGGAGTAGACGCCGTAAATGGTGGGCAGATAGGCAATGAGCAGCGCCGTCATGATGGTGCCGCAGGCCGCCTCAAAAAAGGACAAAATGTAGTCGGGCAGAGTTTTGGCCGCTACGAAACCGAGGGTGAACAACGACGAGCCGCTGAGCTCGAACGATTCCAATAGCGTAGCGCCGCCGGTGCCCCAGAAGATCAGGGTGAAGCCGAGCAGCAGGAAGAACAGAAACGCCGGCACGGTGACCAGCAAGGTGGTGGGGCCGTAGAGCGCCATGATGCGGTCGCGATCGGCATAGGTTTTGGCGCGCACGCAGGCGATGTTAAAGATGCGACGCGTGACCCGAAAGATGATGCGCACCAGTTTGTTGGGCGCGGCGCGCGGCAGCACAAACGTGTGCACGGCCGAGTTCAGCGAGAAATACACCAGCGACACACCTATGAGGAACGAGAGAATGTTTAGGACAGTCAGCATAGGCACCGGGAATGAATTCGGGGATGACGTGTATTCGAATTATCCCCCGGTGCCTTGGTTGAGAACGTGGGTAATGGGTGGTGTGTGGATGGACGGATCGTGCACGTGCACGTTCGACGTGCCCGTGCACGATCCTTCTGCCCGTGTTTTGGGAAGGGTTATCGCACCGTCGGGTGCGGCGTGGGATCGAGGGTGCTGA
>JBBQST010000448.1:0-3715 GCA_038213625.1 Thermoflexales bacterium | reverse complement strand
GATGAGGCCGAGCGTGGCCACGTTGGTGCTGGTATTGATCTGAAGCACTTGCGGGCCACGAAAGAAGTAGGCTATGTTTTGGGGAGACTCAAAGCCAGCCGCCGCATCCACGCCCTCGCCAAACGGGTTCCATTGGTTTTGCACCGGGTCATACAGGTGCGGCGCACCGCTGACATCGATCGCCCACAGCGTGCCATCCCAACCCATTGATAGGTCTGTGGGAGGGCCAAACCTCGTGGTGGAGGCGATAGGGTTGAAGGTTGGCTGCGACACAGATAACTTATGAGGTTGCTCGGCCGAGGCCTGCGCCTCTTTGGATGGCGCGGCAGCAACGGAGGCCAACCCAACTGCAGGCAAAGCCAGTGCACCCGCACCCAGTACGCTGAGCTTGAAAAAATTCCTGCGGCTGATATGTGATTTTTTCATCCTTTCTCCAAAAGTAATGATCTGCACAGGCACATTTCAGCAACTCTGCTGAAACGAGAGAGCAGGCCGATGGCCATAGCCGACTTTATCACTGAGTTGTTGTGCCAAGCCGGTTGAGCGACAGATACATAAGGCATCAAGTGGCAATCATCTACTGAAACTAAAGATAGAGCGACTTCATGCTTTGGGATGATTTCGCTCTACTTCTTAAAATTTAGTATGTGAGTCAACGACTGTAACTTTGGTTGCAGTATGTCATCGTGACGATTCATGTCGACACGTTATCCATTATTCATGCCAACCTAACTCACCATGAAACAAAGCCCCACCATCAAAATTATTTTGGCTTTGGCCTATGCCAGTCTGGTCTTCGTCCTCAATCTGACCACGGCCGAGGGCCATGTGAGGTTTGCCGGCACCAACCCACTCAACGCCAAAAGCGCCGCGAAAAGCCGCGTCTCTCGTCGCTTCACCGGCGAATATCCTGAGTCTGTAGGCGCGCTGCCGCGATGTGCCGTATGGCAAAGGGACTGCCCAGGCAGAAGATACGCATAAAGAGACCAAGGATAAGTGGGTGACGTCGCCCAATCCAGATGGCCCCACCGTGGTGGATATGGGCGTGTTTGTGGACTCGCTCGACAGCATCGATGAAACCGAAAACACCTACGCCGTGGATGGCTTTATCGACTTGATCTGGTGCGACAGCCGCCTGAAGTTTGACGCCGAAGAAGCAGGCACCCCGTCCGAAATCTATTTGGAGAAGGATGCCGAGGAGATGCTGGGAGAGATGTGGTGGCCGGATCTGGCTTTCAAGCATGAAACCAAGCCACACCAGATAAAAAATGTCGAGCTGACCCATCACGAGGATGGCACGATGGAGTACCGCGCCAGCTTTGCCGCCACCATCGGCACCGACTTCGAGCTCAAAGCCTTCCCGTTCGATCATCAGCAATTGCATCTCGTCATCGATTCATTCACCTGGGCCAGCGAGCCCTCGTGTTTCGACAGCAGAAAAACATGGTCGGCTTCTCCGATGACTTCAGCATCCCAGAGTGGCGTTTGGTTGATGTTGAAGAAGAAGTCGGCAGTAAAAAGGAAATTCGCGACCGCCGTGAGTTTTCCACCTTCACCGTCAACATGAACATCGATCGCGACCCCGGCGTGTATCTCACCAAAGTCATCTTCCCCCCAGCGGCCATCGTCCTGCTCAACATGGTCGTGCTGTGGATGCGGCCCGATGAGTTCGAGGCTCGCTTCGGCGCGGCCATGAGTGGCTTGCTGGCCGCCGTGGCCTATCAGTTCATTGCCTCCGGCCACCTACCCCGCCACGTCTACAACACCTATGTCGATGCCTTCGTCGGCCTCTCGTTCTTCACCCTTCTCCTCATCATCGCCGAGAGCGGCTGGGTGTCGCGGCTGGCCCTCAGAGAGCTGCACGACCGCGTCAAACACACCGAACACATCGCCCGGCTCGCCATCCCCATGTTCTACATCGGCGCCGCCTTCGTGCTCTACCTCATCTACGTCCGCATGTGATCTGTCAATACTCATGGCCCATGTAGACCGTAACTCGTAGAGACGTTCCGCTGGAACGTCTTCCCCGCCTGCATTCTGACACGAATGAAGAAGACGGCCCAGCGGCCCGTCTCAACAAATTTGTAGGCCGTGGAAAAACAAAACAGGCGCAACCTCGTAAGGTTGCGCCTGTTTTGTGACAGTGTCGCGAATCTACTTCAGCTCAGTATCAATGTTGTTGCTCAGTTCGCCGATCAACCCGACCAGCTCTTCCAGCTTCGGCAACTGCTCGGTCGGCAACAACTCGCCGTCCGGCCCAATGCCCAACAGCGCCGCCTCGGCCCGCTGCGTCAGCGAGGGCTTCTCGGTCGGCTCCGTCGTCATCAACGGCACGCCCTCGTATTCCACAATGCCTTCCTGGCGGAAGCCAGTGCCGGCGGGGATCAGCTTGCCCAGGATCACGTTTTCCTTCAGGCCCAACAGGTCGTCGCGCTTGCCCTCGATGGCCGCGCCAGCCAAGACTTTAATCGTGTGTTGGAACGACGATGCCGACAGGAACGAGTCCGTCGCCAGCGCCGCCTTCGAGATGCCCAACAGCATCGGCGTGCCCACGGCAGGTCGCTTGCCGTCGCCGACCAGCTTCTCGTTCACATGGGTCAGCTCCAAACGCTGCACCATGTCGCCCGGCAGATAGTTGCTATCGCCCGGCGTCGTGATCTGCACCCGGTTCGTCATCTTGCGGATGATGATCTCGAAGTGCTTGTCGTTGATGTAGACGCCCTGCGACCGATACACCTTCTGAACTTCGCTCAGCAAGTACATCTGCGCCGCATCACGGCCCAGCACCTTCAACATCATGTGCGGGTTCTTGGTGCCTTCGGTAATCGGGTCGCCCGCGTTCACCCGCTGACCTTCGGTGATAAGCAACCGCGCAGCCGGCGAAATCTCGTACTCGATCTGCTCTTTCTTCTCGTAGGCAATCGTCAGCGTCAGGCCATCGCGAATGACCCGGCCGCCGTGCTGCACCCGCAGTTCCTGATCGCCACGGTTGGCCACCACTTCGTTGTCCTTCACTTCCGCGCCGTCTTCAACCTTCATGCTCCAGTTGCCCGGCACGTTGTATTCATCGCGCTGCAACTGGGTGTCCACAATCTCGATCCGGCGAACGCCACCGTCCAGCCGCTCGATGTGGATTTTGCCGTTGATGTCGGCCATCAACGCCTCGGCCTTCGGCTTCTTGCGCGCTTCCAGCAGTTCTTCTACGCGCGGCAAACCGCTCGTAATGTCGCCGCCGCTGGCCACACCGCCGGTGTGGAAGGTGCGCAGGGTCAACTGCGTGCCTGGCTCACCGATGGACTGGGCCGCAATGATGCCCACGGCCGCGCCGATCGCAATCGGCTTGCCACGCGCCAGGTCACGTCCATAGCACTTCTGGCAAATGCCCAGTTCGCGCTCGCACGTCAGCGGCGAGCGAATGAACACTTCCTGAACCTTGGCCTCGTCGATCAACACCAACTTGGCTTCGTCGATGGCCTCGTTCTTGGCCACAATTACATCGCCAGTGGCTGGATTGAGCACATCGGCGGCGGCATAGCGCCCATAGATGCGGTCGCGCACCTTCTGGCCGCCGATATCGTCGGTGTTGCGCACCCAGATGCCGCTGTTGGTGCCGCAATCCACGGTATTCACGATCACGTCCTGGCTCACGTCCACCAGACGGCGGGTCAGATAACCCGCGTCGGCCGTGCGCATGGCCGTGTCGGCCAAACCTTTG
>JBBQST010000447.1:0-3716 GCA_038213625.1 Thermoflexales bacterium | reverse complement strand
TTTAGCGCCGTGTCGTCGGATTGGGCTAATGGGATTCGGCCCTACGACTTCGGGATCAGCTTTGGGCCGAGCTTCGCCTACTACGGCGACGATGTGCGGCAACGCGCCTATCTCTACACCGACCGGCCCATTTACCGACCCGGCCAAAAGGTGTTTGTGAAAGGCATTGTGCGGGCCGAGGATGATGTGAAGTACAGCCTGTTGCCGGCCGGCACCAATGTCGTCGTTCGCATCAGCGACCCAGCCGGTCAGCAACTCAGCAGCCAGACCCAGCCGCTGGATGACAACGGCGCGCTCGATTTTGACGTGGCGCTGCCAGACGGCGCAGCGCTGGGCATGTATTCGATGCAGGTCGAAATGGATGGCCGCTTTGTGGGTGCGTCCAGCTTCACCGTGGCCGCCTACCGGCCGCCGGAATACGAAGTGCTCGTCACGCCGTCGATCACCGAAGCGTTGCGCGGCAACACCCTGGAAGCAACCGTGCAGGCACGCTACCTGTCTGGCGGTGCCGTGCGCAATGCCAAGGTGAGTTGGAACGTGTTGGTGCGCGGAACGACATTTGATCCGCCCCAACTCGATCAATATACGTTTACCGATTTTGATGACCCGTGGCGCTGCATCGTGTGCTGGTTCAGTTATCGCAACGAGCCACCGCCGCAGCCTATTTTGCAGGGCGAAGGCGTCACCGACGAAAGCGGCAACCTCAAGATCACGGTGCCGATCTCGACCGAGTTGCGCGATTCGTCGGGCGAACTGATCAGCGGCCCAGTGCAACTCAGCATCGAGGCCAACGTCACCGGCGCGGACGATCAGGTGATTGCCGGCCGCACCAGTGTGGTGGCCCATCCAGCCGAGTATTACCTCGGCCTCGCCACCAATCAGTATGTCGTGCAGGCCAGCAAGCCGGTGACGATGGAAGTCATTGCGGTGGATTTGCTGGGCAAGGTGCTGGCCGGCAAGAATATCGAAGTGTCGGTGTATCGCCGCGAGTGGACGAGCAAGTTCATCGGCGACGAATTTGGCGGCCGCTGGGACAGCGAGGTGAACGACGAGCTGATCACCCAAACCCGGGCCAGCAGCGACGGCCAGGGTCTGGCGACGGTGCCGTTTATACCGCCACAGGCTGGTGCTTATCGCATCGTGGCGCGCGGCACCGATGGCGGCGATCAGAATCGCGGCCGCATTGTGCAATCGTCGCGGTTCGTGTGGGCCACCGGCAGCGAGTATGTGCCGTGGTTGCGAACGAACAACGACCAGATCAATCTCATCAGCAACAAGACCGATTTTGTGCCGGGTGAGACGGCCCAGATTCTGATTCCCTCGCCGTTTATCAACGAGACGACGAAGGAGCATCTGGCGCTGGTGACGATTGAGCGCGGCCATGTGCGCGAGCAACGCGTGATCAAGATCACCAGCAGCAGCCAGACCCTGGACGTGCCGATCACGGCCGACTTTGCGCCGAATGTGTTTGTGTCGGTGGTGTTGATGAAGGGTTCGCAGGCGGAATCGTCGACGACGACGTCGACGATTCCCGCAACAGCCGACTACAAGGTGGGCTTGATCGGCCTAAAAGTGGAACCGCTGCCGCAGACTCTGAGCGTGGTGCTTAGCACAACGCAAGCGGTGACGCAGCCCGGCCAGGCCGTGACCTACACCATGCAGGTGCGCGACTCGGCGGGCAATCCGGTGGTCGGCCAGTTCTCGCTGGACTTGGTGGACAAGGGCATTTTGAATCTGCTGCCGCGCACAGCCGACGAGATTTTGCAGACCTTCTATGGCCTGCGAAATGCGCGGGTGAACACGGCCGTGGGCCTGAGCGTGTCGGGCAATCGCATCACCAACGAGCTGCAACAGCAGTTTGGTTTGGGCCGTGGCGGCGGTCCGCCAGGAAATGCCACATTGGAGATGGCGGAGCCGGCAGCGGCATCGGCCACGGCCGCGCCAGCACAAGATGCCGTCATGTCGCGCGCTGGCGCACCCGCGCCGACCGCTGGGCTGGAGGTGCGCAAGAACTTTGCCGACACCGGCTATTGGGCGCCGACGGTAACGACGGATGCCAACGGCCAGGCCACGGTGTCCATCACATTGCCCGACAACCTGACCACCTGGGTGTTGCGAGCCGTGGGCCTGGACAGCCAGACTCGCGTGGGCGAAGGCACAGTGAATGTGGTGGCGACCAAGCCGCTGCTGATCCGGCCGGTGACGCCGCGCTTCCTGGTGGTGGGCGATGTGGTCGAGTTGGGCGCGATCATCAACAATAACACCGATACGCCGCAGACGGCCGATGTGTCGCTGAACAGTGATGAAGTCACCAGCAGCCTGGCGTCGCTGGTGTTTGGCAGCGAGCCCACTCAGCAGGTGACGATACCGGCGCAGGGCGAAGTGCGGGTGAACTGGGTGGTGACGGTGACGGACGTGCCGCAGGTGAATCTGGTGTTTGTGGTGCAGAATGAGCAATACAACGATGCCAGCCGGCCGCGCTTGAGCACGGCCCCCAACGGCGGCCTCAAGGTGAACAAGTGGAGCGCACCCGAAGTGGTCGGCACCGCTGGCGATCTGCCAGGCGAAGGCAGTCGCACCGAGATCATTGCCTTGCCGCCCAACCTCGACACAACCCAAGGCGAAGTGACCGTGCGGCTCGACCCCTCGCTGGCCGCGTCGATGCAGGCGGGGTTGACGTATCTGGAGACGTTCCCGTATGACTGCGCCGAGCAACTGGTGTCGAAGTTCCTACCGAACGTGCTGACCTATCGCGCGCTCAAGGAACTGGGGCTGACGAATGCCGAGTTGGAAGCCAAGTTGCCCACGCTGGTGACCGACAGCTTGAGCCGGCTGACTGAAATCCAAAACAGCGACGGCGGCTGGGGCTGGTGGCGCAACGAGGTGAGCAATCCCAACATCAGCGCCTATGTCGTCTTTGGCATGTTGAAGGCGCGCGAGGCCGGCTTCGACATCAACGCCGATACCTTGCAGCGCGGCGTCGCGTATCTGCAGGGCAGCCTGGAAACGCTGAGCATGCAGTCGGCGTTCTACCAGTTGAATCACCAAGCGTATGTGTTGTATGTGCTGGCCGAGGCGGGCAGCCCCGATGCCGCGCGGGTGAGCGTGATCTACGACCTGCGCGACAACCTCAGCCACTACGCCAAGGCCTTGCTGGCGCTGGCCATCGCCAAGCAGGACTCAAACGATGGGCGCATCAAGACCCTGTTTGCGGACCTGAATGGCGCGGTGATTCAGAGCGCAACCGGCGCGCATTGGGAAGAGCAGAACGTGGACTGGTGGGCGATGAACAGCGACACGCGCACGACAGCGATGGTGCTGGCCGCGCTGGTGCAGCTCGATCCCGAAAATAATCTAAACCCCAACATCGTGCGCTGGCTGATGGTGGCGCGCAACGCTGGCGGCTTCTGGCGCAGCACGCAGGAGACGGCCTGGTCGTTGATCGCGCTGACGGATTGGATGCGCTTCACCGGCGAGTTGAAGGGCAACTATCCCTTCGGCGCGTTCCTGAACGACAAGCAAATTGCGTCGGGAGAGGCATCGACGGCGACGCTGACCCAGACCACGATTGTGACGTTGCCGATTGCATCGCTGTTGCAGGACGTGGCGAGTGGGTTGGCCACGGGCAGCAACCGGCTAACCATCTCGCGTGGGCCATCCAGTGTCGATGGGAGTGAGGGGCGCTTGTATTACACGGCGCATCTGAAAGCCTACTT
>JBBQST010000446.1:0-3716 GCA_038213625.1 Thermoflexales bacterium | reverse complement strand
TCAAGGAAAGTCTTTGCGTTACCTCGTCATGGGGAGGGGGATCACACTCCCCTCCTTTCCAGGGAGGGGTTGGGGGTGGGTTCTGCATCAGGGACAGTTTCAAGGTCGATTGCCAAATCATGTTGCGAAAATTTCTTGTTCATGAGCAGCCTGTAGCCTACAGTGCGGCTGCTGCGTGAGTGCGTCGGCTCAGAGCCGCCGGCTCTGAGCCGCACGGCCTGCGGCCCCGAAATGACCCCCCATGGGCTGAGTCGTTACCAAAGAATTCTGGCTCTCCCGACTTTGGCGGGAAATCATGGTTTTTGTAGGGGCAAAGCAGCGGGCTCATCGCAGATCAAACCCATACATGAGCCCGCTGCTTTGCCCTGCATTGCGCACCACCGACTTTCGAACAGCCGCAATCTCAAGTTGCGTTCGGCCAGAAAATGCACAATTTTGAGTTAGGATAATGCGGCTTCCCAAGCCGTAAGCGCCCCATGGACCAACCTCACACATCAATCGGTTAAGGTGCCTGCCTATAATCGAACTATGAAAATTCAGCGGGTATATCTTGATACTTCAGTGATCGGCGGGTGTTTTGATACTGAGTTTTCACTATGGTCCAACGCGCTAATGCAGGATTTCAGAGATGGCACATTCAAGCCCCTGGTATCAGAAGTTGCAGAGCGTGAGCTTGAAAATGCTCCAGAAGTTGTGCAACGACTTTATGCCGAACTGCTCATCATGGGTGCAGACATATTGCGGGTTGATACCGCTGCGATTCAGTTGGCTGATGAATATCAGCAACGCAAAATTCTGACACCCAAGTTTTACGATGACGGCGTCCATATCGCTCTCGCTACAATCGCTGAGGCCGATGTGTTGGTGAGTTGGAATTTCAAGCACATTGTCAAGTTTGACAAGATACGCTTGTTTAATGCAGTGAATTTGTTTTATGGATACAAGCCATTGCAAATTTATAGTCCGCGCGAGGTGACAACACATGCCGACGAAACCGAATGATTTCAGAGCCGTTGCTTGGGTTAGGCAGGTCCGTGATCAGAACTACGAACTCACAAAAGCCATGACACCCGAAGAACGTGTCGCTTTTTATCGAGAAGCATCAAAAAGATTCCATGCCCGATTGGCATCATTAGGGCTTGATGTGCCCTCTGTCCAACACAGTTCGCATCCGACCTTGCCCGCATCGGCATCCTAAAAAGTTTGAATTGCCAGGTGCTTGACGCGATTGAGTTACGATATTACGGCTTCCCAAGCCGTAAGCGCACAATGCGCAGTCTTTTTATTTGATTTGGAGGAAGAGAAAACAATGTCTGTAAGCAAGCGTCTTTTTGCTTTTGCGGGGGCGTGTGCCCTGATTCTGGCCGCCTGTGGCGGCAATGCCACGCCCACCGCGGCCCCGGTTGTTGCGCCCACCGCAGTTGCAGCCGCAACCACGGCTCCGGCCAGCGATGCTGAGGTGCCGGTTGGCGCAACTGCCGGTGCGCCAGCCGCACCCGGCGCAGCCGTGCCCGCGCCGGCCGAGTTGGTGGTCGACAAGACCAAGCTCGCCACCGAGCTGAATCTGTATTCGTGGGACGGCTATTTTGATGAGGCGGTGTTGACCGATTTCCAGACCGAATACGGCGTGAAGGTGAACCTGGAGACCTTCGACTCCAACGAGACGATGTACAACAAGTTCAAGGCCGGCGGCAACCCTGGCTATGACATCGTGGTGCCGTCGGACTACATGGTCGAGATCATGGCGCGCGAAGCCATGCTGGAGAAGTTTGATTACGCCAACATTCCGAATATCGTCTACGTCGATCCCGGCCACCGCAGCCTGTATTTCGACCCCACCAACGAGTATTCCATCTCGCACAACTGGGGCACCACCGGCATCGCCTATGACAGCGAGAAGGTGCCGAGCCTGACCTCGTGGAAGGAAATCTTCGAGCCCAGCGACGCGATCAAAGGCAAGATCGGGATGCTCGATGACCCGCGCGAGCCGATGGCTGCGGCCCTGCGCTTTTTGGGATTTGCCGGCAGCACCCAAAACACGGATGAGCTGACCAAAGCCCGCGACCTGTTGCTGACTCAGAAGGATTCAGTGGCCAGCTATAAATTCAGCTCGGACTACAAGAAAGATCTGGTCGATGGCTCGGTTGATGTGGCCATGATGTATTCCAACGATGCCGTGGTGGCCGCCAAGGACAAGCCCAGCATCAAGTATGTGATCCCCGAGGGCGTGACCACAATCTGGCAGGACAACCTGGCGATCCCGACCGGCGCCAAGAGCAAATACACAGCCGAAGTCTTCATCAACTACTTGTTGCGACCGGCCGTGGCTGCCAAGAACGCCAACGCCCTGAGTCTGTCCACCTCCAACCTCGGCGTCATGCAGGAAGGCCTGGTCGACCCCAAACTGCTGGCCGACAAGAACGTGTATCCCGACATTCCCACCCTGGAGAAGGCCGGCACACTCGAGTGGCTGCTGCGCTTCCAGGATCAGAAAATCACCGATGGGTATCAGGAAGCCTACGATATGGTGCTGACCAAGTAGAGACGTTCTGGGGAACGTCTTTCTGAAAAAGACATCAAAAACCGGTTTCGGCTTCAATTTGCCGAAACCGGTTTTTTGTTTTCCTATAATAGGCCCCTGCCATGACCATCAAGCCACCCATCACCGTTGATCGAACCTCGTCTTTCAGCAAATACAGTCTCGCTTACAAAATTGAGTATTTACTCGATCTGTGCTTTCTGGCCGGCCCCGGCGTGGCGGTGCTGGCGCTGGCGCTGGCCGTCTATGCCTTCTGGGCTGGCAGCTCACTGCTCGGCGCGCTGGCCGTGATCGTGTTGCTGGGCGCGCTCGTCGTCAGCTACGGCCGCTACATCGCGCCCTGGCAACTGCGCACCACCCACCTCGACATTAAAAGCGCAGCCAGTGTTGATGCAGCTTCAGGCACTGCCGCCACTCCATTGCGGTTTGTGTTCTTCTCGGATTTGCATCTGGCTCGCATCAAAAAGCGGGATTGGATACAGAAGGTCGTGGACACGGTGAATGCTCAAAAACCCGATGTCGTGCTCATCGGCGGTGATTTTGCCGGTGTGATGGGCGACTCGCGTTTTGAAGATGTGCTTGCGCCATTGAGCCAATTGCACGCGCCGCGCGGCGTCTACGCCATTCTGGGCAACCACGATATCGGCGTCCCTGGCATCGACCACTCACCCGAACTGGAGGATGCACTACACGGCGTGGGTGCGCGCCTGTTGCGCAACGATTGTGTCCAGCTTAGCGAGCAGGTGCAATTGATCAGTGCCGATGAATTGTGGAGCGGCGATAGCGATCTTGACAAGGCGTTTGCCCACGCCACCGCACCCCGGCGGGTATTTCTGGGCCACAACCCCGATCTGATGCTGCACATGCAGCCCAACTACACGGCCGATCTGTTCATCTTTGGGCACACCCATCACGGGCAGATTCACGTGCCGGTGCTGCCGGCGCTGGCTGTGCCGATCAAGTCCGAGTTCTATCGCGGCACCTTCAACACCCCCAATGGCAAGGTGTATGTGTCGTCGGGCGTGGGCGAAGGCAATTCGCCGATTCGTATCAACACCTGGCCCGAAATCGTGGTGTTTGAGGTTTAGCGGCACCAGATGGTAGGCCGGTGAAGTAATCACTTCACAGGTGGGACACCAGTTCGTACGGCACACAGATCGGCACATCCAGGCGTGGG
>JBBQST010000445.1:0-3725 GCA_038213625.1 Thermoflexales bacterium | reverse complement strand
CGCCCATCTGGTGGCGGTTAGCCCCTTTCTGTTTTTGTTTTTGGTGCCTACCCCCCACCCGGGCCCGGGTGCCGCCCCAAGCCTCCATTCCAAGGCGCGGCAGGTGTGCAGCGCGTCACGGCAGCGCCACACGTAGCACCCGCAGCCAGTTGCCGTGCAAAATTTGGGCGACATGCAGCGGCTCATAGCCGCGTTGCAAGAGTTCATCGCCAATTTTGTGCAGGTCACGGGCGGTGTTGATCTCGCGCGGGGTGGCCTCGGCTCCGAAGCCGCCGTCGAAGTCGCTGCCGATGCCGACGTGGTCGGCGCTGCCGGTCACCTGACAAACATGGTCAATGGCGCGCACGACTTGATCGAACGACACATCGTGCTTTTTGCCACTCCAGTCCTGCTTGAGGAACTTGTTGAACATGACGATGCCAATGACGCCGCCGCGCTCGGCAATGCGTTCGATGGCGGCGTCGGGCAGTTGCCGCTCGGTGTGGACGAAGCGGTGCGGGTTGCTGTGGCTGGCAATGACGTGCTCGCCCTCGAACAGGTCCAGCGCGTCGAACAGGGCGCGGTGCGAGAGATGGCTGACATCGAGGATCATCTTGAACTGAGCCATAACCTCGAACAGCTCGCGACCTAATCGTGTGATGCCGCCGCCCTGCCAGGTGCCGCCGGCATAGCGGGTGCTGTCCCAGGCCGGCCCCACAATCCGCAAGCCCTTCTCATACCAGCGCTCCAGCTCTTTGGGCTCCAGAATGGGGTCGGCCCCTTCCATGAGTGGGACGATGCCGATGCGGTGGTGTAGAGATGACGGGGGACGGTGCGGCGCAGACGCCGAGACGGGGGACGGCGAAACCGTAACACGGCCCTCATCTTCGGTCAGCCATTCTGTCACCACGGATTCCAAATCGCCTTTGGTGCCGATGAGTTTGACGTGCTCCGGCTCGCGTTCTTCCCAGCGGCGATAAAAATCGAGCTGAGCCATGCCCTGCTCGTGGGCCCCGAACGGCGTCTCATACGTCAGCTCGTGCGGGCTCATCTGATGCGTGCGCGGCTGACAGAAGATGGTGCCAAACACGATGCCAACCCGGCCGCGCACCAAGTCAGGCCAACCCACCGTAGCCTGGCCGTTGTGCTTCTGGGCTGCGCTGCCCGATTCCTGATCGCGGGTGTAGCAGGCCGCGCGGCGCAGATCGCGCCGCCAGGTCAGGGCGTTGTAAGCCAGATCCAGGTGGGCGTCGATGATGAGGCGCGTGGGAGAGTTGCCGGATTCCATGCCGCGCAATATAGCTTGAATTATTGGCGGCGAAGGTTTAGAGGCTCGGCCGATGACCTGAGAATGTATGGAATGGAGGCTTTAGCCGACTCCGGTGCGCGGAGTCGGCTAAAGCCTCCATTCCGCTGCGGGAACAAAACCTCGGTCTCAAGTTGCTCGAACGGTGAGCGTGCTGCCGGCTTTCTTTGGCAGAGTAAACGGCTGACTTTGCGCGATGAGGGTCTTGTCGCGGAGGATGATCCAGCGGAAAGGGCCTGCGCCGAAATCGCGCGGCGATACCCACCACCTGGACACCCGGGCACCCAACATGCTGCGCCAGCCTGGCACATCCAGCCATTGCTGTTGGCTGTCCTGCCATTGCACCACGGCCATCGCGCCGATGAAACGACTGGCGTTGGCCAGGTTGAGTTGAATATAGGCACCGGTTTTATTTTGACGGGCGAGCGGTGTGGATGCGGAGGTGTTGCCGGGGATGACAGGCGGCGTGGACAAGGGTGATTTTAAAGGCGAGACCAGCGGGAGTGAAGCGATATCTGGCCAGGTCGGGTTGGCCGCAAACACACTCAGCGGAAGTGCAAAGATTGCAACGACGAGCAGGATGAAGCGCAGTGATCTTGATGACATTGTCAAAATAGTGTAGCGAGAATGACGATACGCCAAATCCGTCTTCCTGCCGATTCGACTGACAATACCCTGCGCATAACGTGATTAGAATGACACCATGCTGCTGATTGAAAACTGCGATGTGCTCGGCCCTGGCCAGCTACGAAACACCCTCAAAAACCAGAGTATTTTGATGGATGGCACCCGAATTGTGGCCGTTCAAGCGGTCGATGACATGCGTGCGGCGGTGGTGCAAATGTCGGCCCTGACGAGCGAATCCACGCCGGTGCAAACGATCGACGGCCGCGGCCTGCTCGCCATTCCCGGCCTCATTAGCGCGCACACCCACACGCCGGAGAATTACATGCGCGGCGCGACACAGGGCATGCCCCTGGAACCGTGGCTGGTGTGGCTATACGGCCTCAGCGGCGAACACACGCCGCGCGATCACTACCTGTGCGCGGCCATGAGCGGCATCGAAATGCTGCTGAGCGGGTGCACGGCCTCGCTCGATCACCTGTGGCACGCCGGCCCGTGGAACCGCGAGGCGCTGGACGCCAGTATGCAGGCCAACAAGGATGTGGGTATTCGTGCCGCCATTGCGCCGATGTATGACGACCACGACTATGTGCTCGACACGGCCGACGCACTGGGCTACGACCTGCGCAACAGCGTGTATGGCATGGCTCACGGCGGCTATCGGCTGGATCGCGACGACTTTCGCAAAGGTGTGCTGCGCGACAACCTGGCGTTGTTCGATGACTGGATGCGCACGTGGCATCTGAGCGAGAACGGCCGTCTTCAAACCTTTCTGGGGCCGGCGGCAGGCCAATTGGTGACCGAGGATTGCTTGCAGCGCTCGTTTGAGCTGGCCCGCAAATATGGGGCCGGCGTTCACATGCACTGCGTCGAAACGCGGGTGCAGGAGTATTGCATTCGCTGGGCCCACGACAAAACGGTCATGCATTGGCTATACGACGAGGGTTTGCTCGCGCCGAATTTGTCGTTGCCGCACAGCGTGTGGATTCGCGACCCCGAAGATCTGGATCGGCTGGCCGAGAAGGGCGCGATTCCGGTGCACAACCCGGCCGCCAATCTCAAGCTGGGCAGCGGGTTGATGCCGTTGCGCGAGATGTTGAAGCGCAATATTCCGGTGGCGCTGGGCGTGGACGGCGCGTGCAGCAGCGATAACCAGAATGTGTGGGACGCCATCAAGCTGGCCGCGCTGGTGCACAACCTGAACGACATTGACCCGGCCACATGGATCACGGCACAGGAGGCATTTGAGCTGAGCACGCGCGGCGGTGCAGCGGCGCTGCTGATGCGCGATGAGTTGGGGCAACTGGCGGTGGGCCAACTGGCCGACATTACCCTACTCGACACCCGCAGCCCGGTGCTGGCACCGATGAATGACGCGTTTGGCATGTTGGTGCACTGCGAAACCGGCAACAGCGTAAAACACGTCATCGTGAACGGCGAACTAGTGGTGCAAGACCGCAAGTTGCTGACGGTGAATGTGGATGATCTGGTGGCCGAATTTACCGAGCGGGTGGATGCGATGCCGTTTCGGCAGCCAATTGATGAGAAGACCCAGAAAGATGTGGATGACACCGCCGCGTTCTGGTGGAATGTGATGCGGCGGGTGCGGGAAGGGGAGTAGGATTTTGGACAGGAGTCGAGGAGGAGCAGAGAGATAACAAACTTCTTAGTCGATTTAGTTGTTGCGGTTGTACTCTTCATCGGCCTTGCCCAGCGCCGTGGCGATGTCGGCTGTGGGGTTGGTCTTGATCAGATCAAAGAACGTGGTCGCGATGATCTTGCCGGCCTCGCCACCGCGAGTCAGCGAACCACTCCA
>JBBQST010000444.1:0-3743 GCA_038213625.1 Thermoflexales bacterium | reverse complement strand
GTCCAAGGGCGAACCTGAGACTTGATGGAAACAATTAACCTAAGCCGTCATTCCCGCGGAGGCGGGAATCCAGGCGAATCCCCGACCATACCGTAATTGAGACGTCTGGATTCCCGCCACCGCGGGAATGAAGTGGCTACGTAAAGTCTTTGCGCTGACAGACTACTAAGCCAGTCTCCAAAAATATACCGCTTTGGGTTCTTGCCATTCGCGTGCCTCTCGCGACAATCGGGTAGTCTGTTTGCGGCGCATTACAGCGCCGCAGACATCCTGTCTTCAATTACACGATTTACTACACGATTTACACGATTATCTGACAAGCACGAGGCACTATGCATAGCAAAACTTTCCTACACGCCCTGGCTGGGGTGGGCCTGATCACCCTGACACTGAGTTTGTTGAGTGCCACACCGGCGCATGCTGCCGGCGTGGTGGGCAATGGCACGCCGGCCAGTTGCACCGAAGCCGCGTTTGATGCGGCCCGCCTGGGCGGCGGCGCGGTCACCTTCAACTGTGGACCCAACCCCATCATCATTACGCTGTCGGCGGTAAAGCAGATTTCGGCCAACACCTCGGTCGATGGGGCCGGGCTGATTACGCTGACGGGCAGCAATGCCGGGGTGTATATCCAGGTGTTTAGCGACCAGGCGTTGACCCTGACTAATTTATCGTTGACCGGCTTTTCCTATAACCAGGGCGGGGTGGTGCAGAACTTTGGCCGGCTCAATCTCATCAACGCCACGCTGGTGAACAACCAGAATTCCAACCAGGGCGGTACCGTCTACAACGTGGGGGTGTTGAATGTGGTGGGGAGCCGCTTCCTCAACAATAAAGCCGTGAATGAGGGCGGCGCGCTCTATAACAGCGGCGGCACCATGAACGTGCAAGACTCGACGTTCACCGGCAACACCGTGACCGGCGCAACTGGAACTGGCGGGGCGATTTCCAACGATTCAGGCGTGATCACGATTACTGGCAGCAGCTTTAGCGGCAACAGCGCATTGGATGGTGGGGCCGTGTCGATCAACCCCGGCGCAATCGGCATCGTCAACAGCTCACAGTTTTTGAGCAACACGGCCGGCTTTGGTGGAGGACTGGAGAATCGCGGCACGCTGACCGTGACTGGCAGCCTCATCAGCCAGAACCAGGCCACGGGCGGCGATGGTGGCGGCCTGTGGAACCTGAACGGCAAGCTGGCCGTGCGGAACAGCACCGTGAGCAACAACAAAGCCAACAGCACCGGCGGCGGCATCAGCAACTATGGCAACAGTCTGGTGCTCGACAAATCCACCATTAGCGGCAATACCTCGGTGGGCAACGGCGGCGGTATTTACAGCAACGCGGCGATGAACCTGACCAACGTGACGGTGAGCGGCAATCAGGTGACCAGCATCGGCGCCGGTGGGGGTGGGGTCTACCAAAATTCTGGCAGCGCCTCACTGCATCACATCACACTGGTGAGCAACACGGCCGCGTTTGGCAGGGCCCTGTATAAGGACGGCAGCGCCGGCGGCGGCTTGTTTTTGCAGAGCAGCATCGTGAGCGTGAACGGCGGGCCAGCCACAGTGGCTTGCGATGGCCAGATCTCGTCGCTGGGCTACAACATCAGCGACGGCAACTGCTCGATGCTGACCCAGACCGGCGATGCCCAGATGACCGCGCTCAACCTGGGGCCGCTGGCCAACAATGGCGGCGACACCTTCACCCATCTGCCGGCCTTGAGCAGCCCCGCCGTGGATCGAGTGGCACTGGCCAATTGTTTGATCACCGATCAACGCGACGCCACGCGGCCGTTGGGTGCGCTATGCGATTCGGGGGCCGTTGAGGTCGGCGGGTTGCTGCCGTCGGCCTACTTGCCGGCCGCGCTGCGCCAGTAGCTGTCTGGCGATATAGCCATGTTGTAGAGACCTGCCCGCCGGGCCGTCTCTGCACGGCAGGGCAAATGTTGAGAGAGGAATTTAGTGGGCCTGCGACGATTGATACGCATCCATGATCGCCTGCCGCACTTCTTCACTGACCTTGACCGGGTCATAGTATTGTTCGACGAATTTGCGCCCGGCCAGCCCCATGCGGTGGGCCAGCTGAGGGTCCTGCCACAATTTGCGAATCGCCTCGCGCAGGGCATCGCTGTCGCCAGGAGGGACCAGGAAACCGGTGATGCCGTCCTGAATATAGTCCACGCTGCCCATGGTTCGGGTGGCGACCACGGCCTTGCCGGCTGCGCTGGCTTCCATGATGGCCGAGCAGCCGGCGCTATATTGAGTGGTGTTGACGATGGGCACGGCCACCAGCCAGGCATGGGTGGTCATGCGGTGAGCCAGTTGTGCATGCGGCGTGTCTGGCATGAAGTGAACCCACTCGGGAATGACCTCCGTTTGACCACCCCGATAGGCATCCTCGAATCGGCTTGATGCATAGATTTCCGTGCTGATGCCGGGTAAACCGGCCAATGCCGCCACAAGGGTCGGGTAATCGCGACTGGACGCGCCGGCGCTCAGGAGGATGCCATCCTGGTGTGAGATAAGCGGTGGTGGATCGAACGGCCCCATCGGCGTCGAGGCATAGTTGAAGGTGTTTTCAAGCGGGTAGCCAAAAAAATGCGCGATAAACTCGGCATCGGCTTTGGAGTAGACACCCACTCTGGCCCAGTGCTTGGTCACGCTCAGCACCTTGATGAGCTGGGCTTTGCGGCGGGGTACGAGGTGATGGACGATGGTGACGATGGGTTTTGGACAACCCAACAGCGCCAACGGGATACCTACTTTCTCGCTGCCGCACAATATCACATCGAAATCTTTGGATAGTGCGATGGCTTTGCGGGCCAGATCAATATCCAGGCGCAGCTTCTGTTCGATGTTGCGCCACCAGGCCGGCGTGTTGGCAAGGGCACGGTAGTCGATCTTGGCCTGCCAGAGCGCACTGGTGAAGGTGTTCTCAGGCGCAAAAGTGGTGTCTACATGCAGTACCCTCGGATAGCGTTGTGAATCGTGTTGAGCCGGCATTGATATTTCTCTGAATTCCTCTGAGTGCAAATCTTACCCGACCTGTTTTCATTTTTGGTGCACCCTCTTTTTATGCCTGATCTGCCAATGCTTGCTGTGATGCTGATCGTGTACTGGCGGTGATTTGAGCAGGATCATATGTGTAGTCGTGCCCATGCGCCAAAGCCGCTTGACGCGCTGGCTGCGTGCCGTTGGCGAAATTAATTGAATCATTGAAATTTTCAGTGCGATAAACAAAGATCGCTTGAAAACAGTGTTACATAAACTGCCACGCTGGCCGAACGGATTCATATCGCGCGGGAATCGCATGATTCTAGTGTCGCAAGCTTATGCGCCGTGCCCGTATCAACAAGACCTTGGACATCCACAGCATGCGAGGGCAGGGCACTGAGATTGTGCTGAAGGTGCCGGGGTTGAAGAAAGGTTCGGATGATGAGCATATGCCCACACCGGCGTGTCTCTACAATACAGGCATGCGTTGTTTGATTACAGGAGCGTCGGGGTTGGTGGGTGCGAATCTGGTCGAGGCGGCCGGACAGCGCGGCTGGCAGGTGCGGGCCATGCATCGCAAAAGTTCGAACTTGAAGGCGTTGGCCGGCTTGAGCTTCGAAACCGCATTGGGCGATGTGACCGAGCCGGATTCGCTGGCCGTGGCCATGAAGGACGTGGACGTGGTGTTTCATGTGGCGGCCGTGGCCACCTACTGGAAGAGCGATGTGAAGTGGATGTATCACGTCAACA
>JBBQST010000443.1:0-3778 GCA_038213625.1 Thermoflexales bacterium | reverse complement strand
TCTGGCCGACGAGCGTGAGCTGGCTACCGCGCGCGGCCTCGACGACGGTGATGCGATTGATCGCGGGGCCGGCCAAACCATCGAGGGTGAGCTGGTGCTGGACCTGCCCGACGGCACCTACCAGATGAGCTGCTACAGCCCTGCCACCGGCCTCTACTCGCCGGCGTTGCCCTTGCAGGGTGGGCCGAACGCGCGGGTGGGGTTGCCCGCGTTCACCCACGACCTGGCCATGCGCATCCAGCGTTGGGTGGCGTAAACACCTTGCCGCGTGCGAACCTTTGGGATGATGTAGGGGCAAAGTAGCGGGCTCATGTATGGGTTTGATCTGCGATGAGCCCGCTACTTTGCCCCTACTAATGCTGGCGCGCTACGGCATTACACCCAACGGCTCTTGCCCAACCTGCTCGGCAAAACACCGCCGCAGCTCGCGGTGCGCCGGCACTTGCTCCATGAAGCTGTGCCGCAACACGGCATCGTCGATGCGCGCGGCGTAGGCTTGTAGCAACGTGTGCGTGGCTTGTAGCACGGCCGTTGCGCGTGCCTGCTGCTGCCCAGCTTGCAAGATGCGAATACAGATCAGGTAGGCTGAGAAGGGCTCGTCCAGACTGCTGCGCGGATGCGCGTCGAGCACGGGCAGAATCTCATCGACAAGCGCTTGTGCCAATGCCAGGTTGCCATCGGCCAGCACCATGCCGGCGAGGGCGGCCTTGGGCTCGGTGGCCAAACGCGCATTGCCGAGTGTGCCGTAGAGCGACAGGGCGTGTTGATAGGCGAGTGCGGCGTCATGTGGTTGATGTAAACCCATCAACGCGTCGCCCAGGCTGCTCAGGCTTTCGGCCTCCAACTGCGGGTTGCCGGCCTCGCGGGCCAGGCGGGTGCTGAGTTGGCTGGACTGGTTCGCGGTCGCATAGTCACCTTGATTGCATGCCAGTCGGCTCAGTAACACCAGCGTGCGCGCTTCACCCAGGCTGTCGCCCAAACTGCGGCAGATGGACAGGGCTTGTTGCAGCCATCTGTGGGCGTGGGCGTGATCGCCGCAATACACCAGAATGCGCCCGATTTCGAGCGACAGACGTTGCAGAATCAGACTGTGACCAAACGGCTGCATCAGCGCATACGCCTGTTCGCAATACAGCTTGGCCTGACCGTAGTGGCCGATGTTGTTGTAGGCAATGCCGATGTTGCCGGCCACACGAGCCTGACCCAGCCAGTCATGCGCGTTGGCGCACAGGTGCAGGCTGTGTTCGCTGTAAGTTTGCGCCTCTGCATAGCGCTTTTGCAACAGCGCGCTGGCCGCCAGAAAAGTCAGGATCATCGCTTTCAGCACCGGCGTGCCCCGGCCAGGTTGCGGCGCGTGATACGCCGGCGCGGCCTGGGCCAGACTCAACGCCTGGCTCAATTGGTGTTGCCCCGCTTCGATGTCGCCCAACTCAGTCAGGCATTCGCCCCAATACATGCGCGCGCCGGCCTCGCTGTCGTGGTCGCCGGCCAGCCGGGCCTGATCCAACGCCTGCTGTGCCACGGCCGCCGCTTGCTTGTGCAGATTCTCCGTCGCCAGATAGCGCGCCTGTTCCACCAGCGCCTTGGCTGTCAGCGCAGCCGCCCATTCACGATCACTTGCTTGTGCGGTGTTCGGCACATGCTGTCCCATCTCGGCAAAGGTTTGCATCAGCCGCCGGCCCTCCGGCAGCAGCCCCAACAGATTAAAAATGGAGCTGAGGCTGGGTGTGTAGTCGTGCAGCAATTTCAACCGGGCGTGCGCCACGGCCCATTGGCAGGCCTGGCGAATGTTGTCCACATCGGCCCGCACACTGGCCGCGTGTTGAGGTGCGCCGCTGTACATGGACACCGCTTTCTGGCCGGCCAGTGTTAGATAGTAGACGCAGTGTTTTTCGTGGGTGTTCTGGGTTGATGTGAGGTCGAACGTGGCCAGCTTCTCGACCGCAAACTGGCGCAACAGCTCATGAATCTCATAGCGGCCCAGTGCTTGACGAGATTCGCCCGCCTCGCTACGGCGCAGCAACGATTTGCGCAACAGGCTGGTGAGCACCCACTGCGAAGCAGCGGCAATGGACTCGGCCGCCTCCAGGGTGAAGCCGCCCCGATAGACCGACAGCCGGGAAAAGGCGTGCTGTTCGATCTCGCTGAGCAGATTCCACGACCACTCGAACACGCCGCGCATGCTGCGTTGCCGCTCGGGGGCATCGCGCCAATCGGCTGCTAACACATCGGCGCTGTGTTCAATCTGGGTCACGATCGCATCCAGCGGCAATGTCTCCAGACGCGCCGCCGCCAGTTCCAGACCCAGCGGCATCCCCTCGACCAACTGGCAAATGCGCAACACCGCCGGCAGATTCGATGGACTCGATTGGAAGTCGGGCAGAGCACGGCGCGCCGCTTGCTCAAACAGCCGCACGGCCGGGCCAGCTTGTGCGCCGCCTGGGTCAGGGACTGGCAGCGCGGCATCACTCAGGCGCGGGTAGTCCAACCCTTGCACAAGGTGAATATGTTCGCCGCGCACGTTCAGCCGCTCGCGCGAGGTGACGACGACTTGAATCTGTGGCGCGGCCTGCAACAACTCGACCACGATTTGCGCACCGGTCAGGATCACCTCGTTTGCATCGTGTAAATCTGGATTGAGCAGATGCTCGAAGTTGTCGAGGATCAGCAACAGTCGCTTGTGGCGCAGGGCCGCGAATAGCGCCTGGGTGGTGTCGCTGCCTTGCAGGCTGAGATTGAGCGCGGCGGCAATGGCCGGCACGATGGCCGCCGCCGTCGTCAGCGGCGCAAGCGAGACCAGAAACACACCGTCTGGAAAGTGGCTCAGGCGCGCGCGCGCAATCTCCATCGCCAGGCGTGTCTTGCCCATGCCGCCCAGCCCCACCAGCGTAAGCAAATGCAGCTCGGGTTCTGCCAGGCGGGCCAGAATCTGGCTCAGTTCGCGCTCGCGGCCGACAAACACAGTCAGTTGATTGGGCAGATTGTGTTTGGGCGCTTGCGCAGCGGTGCGACTGATCTTGCCCGCGCGGATGCGGTCGGCCAACGTGCGCAGGTCCATGCCAGGCTCCAGCCCCAACTCCTGGCTGAGCACACGCCGGCACGCCTCATATTGGGCCAGTGCCTCGGCAGGTCGGCCGGCGTAGGCCAGCGCACGCATCAGCTGGGCATGCGCCTCCTCACGCCACGGCTCCAGCGCCAGTTGGCGCACGGCATATTGGCGCATGTTCTCGTGGTCGGAGATGGATTCGTAGTGGCCGGCCAGCGTGTGCAGGGTATCCAGTGCCTGCCGGTGCAACTGCTCGCGCTTGAACATCACCCACTCATCGAATGACACACTGTCGGCCAGCAATGCGCCCTGCAAGAACTCACCCTGATACAACGCAACGGCCTCGCGCAGCGGTTCGATGTTGCTAGCCGAGTGGGCGGCCTCGGCCAAAAGCGCCCCAAATCGAATCACATCCAACTTCGCTGCCGCATGCTTGAATTGCAGACTGTGTGTGGTAATGAGCAACACGTCGTCGATCAAGTCCGGAATCGCCTTACGCAAACGGGTCAGGGTTTGGCGCAGGTTGCCGTAGGCGTTTATGCGAGTGTGATCGGGCCACAGCAGGCCGGCGATCTCCTCGCGTGAGCGGGGTTGATGGGCTTCGACGGCGAGATAGGCGAGCAGTGCACGGGCCGTGTTGTTGCCGAGCAGAATCGGCTTCCCGGCATCGGTTGCCTGAAAGGCTCCGAAGTAGGTCAACGAAAGTCTGCCCGGATTGCTTTTCATACGCCG
>JBBQST010000442.1:0-3814 GCA_038213625.1 Thermoflexales bacterium | reverse complement strand
GACGGTGGTCAGACTCATCGCCACCTTCACGTGTTCGCTTGTCACGGTCACCGCATTCACCCGCAACGGGTTGGTGCGCACCATGACTTGGGTTGCCAGTTCTCTCAGCTCATGCCACATCGACCCTTTGTGCAGGTTGCGTATCAGATCGCCGTTATCACGCCGTCAGATTTTTATTGGCAACCCACCATCGAATGTGCGGATGAGCCAGTTTGAGGTGATATTGACAGCGGCTCGGCACGAACTCGATTACAAAAGCTTTCTGACCCAGGCGTTGCAAACCGAATGGCAGGGTCGGCATCAACGCAGCATTCAGGCGCGGCTCAAACTGGCTCGCTTTCCGTGGATCAAGACGTTGGATCAGTTTGACTTCGATTTTCAGCCCAGTATTGACCGCAAGCTGGTGCGCGAATTATCCGGTCTGGCGTTTGTCGAGCGAGCCCACAACCTGGTGTTGCTCGGCCCGCCGGGGGTGGGCAAAACCCATCTGGCCATCGCTTTGGGGGTCAAGGCGGTCGAGGCCGGTTACACCGTGCTGTTCTTGACGTTGGAGGCCTTGATGACCCGGCTGGTGCGCGCCCGGCACGAGAACCGACTGGATCGGCAGTTGCAGCAATTGGCCTGCCCCAAACTTTTGATCTTGGACGAAATCGGCTATCTCCCGTTGACCCGTGACGATGCCAGTTTGTTCTTTCGCCTGTTGGCTCGCCGTTACGAGCGAGCCAGTTTGATCGTCACCAGCAACAAGAACTTTGCCGATTGGGGTGAGGTGTTCAACGATCAGGTCTTGGCGACGGCTATTCTGGATCGGCTGTTGCATTTGTCGGCCACAATTAACGTCAAAGGCGACAGCTTTCGACTCAAAGACAAGCGCCGGGCCGGGCTGTTGGGCCGCATGCCTGCACCGACCGACTCCCAATCTCAGCCCTGAAATATGGGCCTGCCGGAGAGACACGTCTCTCCTGTGATGGAGGCACTATGACTTAAATCATCACGCGCTTTGACGGACTTTTCGACCGGTGAAAAGTGGACTTTTCAACCTGGCCTTTTTCGGACTTCCTAGCTTGGCCTTGACATACGACGCCAATGATCTGGAGCAGGCCCGCCACTGCTTCGATAAAGCGCAGCAGTGGAGTCATCAACTCGGCGGAGAAACGCACGCCGCCAGCTTCTACAACTTGGCCGCGCCGATGTTGGATGCGCTGGGCCAGACAGAGATTGCATTGGCTGCCTTGCAAAAAGCCAGCCAGACCGCAACCGAAGGTGGGCCATTGCGTTGCCGGATTTCGACAAGGGTGTAGTCTCTACGCACTGTGAGAATGCAGGGTTAGTCTACTAACACAAGCCAGTAAGAGGATTAAGATGCAACGGCTATGAATGCGCAACAACCCTATGCGATCGTAACTGGCGGTAATCGTGGCATTGGCTATGCCACCGTGAAGGAGCTGGCCGAGCGTGGCGCTCATGTCATCCTCACCGCGCGTGATGTGAAGCGCGGTGAAGCGGCTGCTCAGGCGATTCGCGAGGCACATCCTGATGCCTCTATCGAGGTCATGCAGCTCGATCTGGCCTCACTGGCTTCTGTGCGACGGTTTGCCGAAATGTATAAAGCGCAAGCGCTGCCGTTGCATGTGTTGATCAACAATGCCGGCGCACTCGGCCTCGACAAGCAAATTCAATTCACCCAGGATGGGTTTGAGCTTGAGTTTGGCATCAATCACCTGGGTCACTTCCTGTTGACAAACTTGCTATTGCCGGTGCTGAAGGCATCTGCGCCCTCACGCGTAATCACGGTCTCGTCCATTCGGCATATCCCTGGCAAAGGAGGCAAAGGCGCTCGGTTCGACTTTGACAACCTCAAAGGGGAGAAAGGCCACGATCCAGGCATCACCTACAACAACACCAAGCTGGCCAATGTCTGGTTCACCCACGCATTGCAACGCCGGCTGGATGGCACAGGTGTGACTGCTGTCGCGGCCTGTCCGGGCTTTGTGCCGCAAACCATGGGCGCGACCAAAACCGGACTTTCACGGTTCTTCTATGACAAGCTTCTGATGTTGATTCCCGCTGCTCGCACCGCCGATGTGGCGGGGCGAGAGCTAGCCGATCTGGCGCTTGGGCCTGCTGTCAAAGCCGGTGCGTTCTATGCCGATGGCCACGAGATGCGCTCCAGCGATGCGTCCTATGAGGATGCCAAAGCCGAGCGACTGTGGGCACTCAGTGAGCAATGGGTGGGCTTGCATGCCACACCTTGACCCCGCAAATGGTTCAGAGGCAATCATCTTAGAAGGGAATTGAGATACTTTTTTTAGTACATTTAAGGTAACTACTCAGGCCTTTTGGACAGGATGAACAGGATTTACAAGATGGGGAGAGGATTTCCATCCTGTAAATCTTGTAAATCCAGTCTCAAAATCTGGGGCTGAGCAGTTACAATTTGGCTCAAAATGGTCAACCTGGATGGACTAAGAAAGACTTACTTCACCTCAAAACTGTAAATAAGGATCTTCGTTTCTCTGTATCTATTTCGTCACATTCCAGAGTGGGTGGATTATCACCAATAGACTCGCGGCATCTTTGGGTTGAAATGAGGTGATTCAAATTGTGTTGACCTGATATTCTCTGAACCTTAACTTCCACCATGTGTCAATCTCATAGGCAACGCTGCTCAACAGTCCCGAGAGTGATCTTGTGCTATCACCTCCATTTGCAAAGACCGTGCGCAAGCCGTGTGGTAGCCTCACCCAATGTGTGCATTTGATACTGCCGCGATTCGAAAAGACTTTCCCATCCTGGCTTCGAGTGAGGCCGGCCGGCCATTGGTTTTTCTGGACAGTGCCGCCTCGTCACAAAAGCCGGTTCAAGTGCTCCAGGCGATGGACACGATCTATCGTGAGTCTTACGCCAACGTGCATCGCGGCCTGTATCCACTGAGTGCACGCGCAACCGAGTTCTATGACAATGCGCGCGCGCGCGTCGCCCGTTTTATCCATGCGGATGCGCCGGAGAACATCGTCTTTACGCGCAACGCGACTGAAGCCTTCAACCTGCTGGCCTACTCGTATGCGCGCAGCACACTGCAAGCCGGCGATGAAATTTTGCTGACCGAGATGGAGCATCACGCCAATTTTGTGCCGTGGTGGGTGCTGGCTCAGGAGCGCGGCGTCGTGTTGCGCTACATCCCGCTCACCGAGGATGGCCAGCTCCAGTTAAACCGGCTGGATGAAGTGCTCTCCAAACGCACCAAAATCGTCAGCGTCGCCCATGGGTCGAATGTGCTCGGCACGATCAATGACGTGAAGTGGCTGGCGGCGCAGGCCCATGCCGTGGGCGCGGTCATGGTTGTCGATGCCAGCCAGTCCGTCCCGCACATGCCGGTGGATGTGCGCGATCTGGATTGCGACTTCCTGATGTTCTCTGGGCACAAGCTGCTCGGCCCCACCGGCATTGGCGTGCTGTATGGCCGGCGCGAGTTGCTGGAGCGCATGCCGCCGTTTATGACCGGTGGCGATATGGTGCTGGAGGTGGGGCTGGACGCCGTGCGCTGGAACGAGGTGCCCGTGAAATTCGAGGCCGGCACGCCCGCCTTTGTCGAGGCAATCGGCCTGGCGGCGGGCATAGACTATCTCGATCACTTGGGAATGGCCGCGGTGCGCCAGCACGAAGTCGAGATTACTCAATACGCGCTGACCCGTTTACAGCAATTTCCGGGCCTGGAACTCATGGGGCCGGCCGATGCCGAGCTTCGCGGCGGCCTGGCCGCGTTCAGAATCGAGGGCTTGCATCCACACGACCTGGCGGATTTTCTGGGCGA
>JBBQST010000441.1:0-3829 GCA_038213625.1 Thermoflexales bacterium | reverse complement strand
GGTGAAGGCGTTGGAGGAATACGGCATTGGCCGGCCCAGCACCTACGCCGCCATCATGTCGACGATTCAGACTCGTAACTATGTGCGCAAAGAGGGCAAGCAGCTGCGGCCAACCGAACTGGGTTTCGATGTCAATGATCTGCTGGTCGGCAACTTCCCCAGCTACATCGATGTCAGTTTCACCGCCCACGTCGAGGACGAGCTGGACCAGATCGAGACTGGCTCGCGGCGCTGGCAGCCCGTGCTGCACGAGTTCTACGACCCGTTCAAGCAAAATGTGACCGAGGCCACCAGCAAGATCGAAAAGCGCGAGCGCGTGATCGAGTATGTGGGCGAGCCGTGTCCCAAGTGTGAGACCCATGAGCCCCTGGTGTTTCGGCAGAGCCGCACCGGCCGCTTCATTGGTTGTAGCAGCTATCCCAAGTGCGATTACACCGCGCCGATCACAATCGAGGGCGTGCGCTGCCCCAAGTGCAGCGACGGCAAGCTGACTGAGCGGCACATGCGCAAAGGCAACCGCGTGTTCTACGGCTGCGTCAACTACCCGGCGTGCGACTTCACCACCTGGAACCGGCCGCTGGCCATTCCCGCGCCAGATGGCAGCGGTGGTCTGGTCGTGCTGGTCGGTAAGAACAAAGCCAAGGTCATTCCCACCGACTTTGAGTTCGATCTGCCCGATAACGCGTTGGAAGTGGTTGGCTAGGGCCGTTGTCTGCCTCCGACCCAGTCTTTACAAGGCGCAGCCATGCTGCGCCTTTTTTTATGGCTCTCCCGACTTTAGCGGGAAAGGGGAACCTAAAGGGCGAAATGATCTCGACACGGTTCCCTTCGGCTTTGACGCCGAAAAACCCCACCCCCAGCCCCTCCCCGCTGCGGGGAGGGGAGCACATCCCCCTCCCTGAAAGGGAGGGGTTAGGGGTGGGTTCTTCACCAGTGACAGTGTCAAGTCGCGACTGTTTGTTAGGGTGCTTTCCCGCTAAAGTTGGGAGAGCCTTTTTTCATACGACTTCGATCTGGGCCTTGCCGCCGTAGATCGACCACCACGGCTTGGCCCCCTTGGCCAGAATCGTGTTGAGCGCCTCAATGTTCTCGACGCCGCGATCCTGCAACCAGGCCTCAAGCGCCAGCACACCTTCTTTGGCGTAGATGGGGATGCCATCCTGCCACGTGGCCCGGCCGCACAACACCCCTGAGAATGTGGTGCCGGCCTGCGCTGCCAACTCCAATGTCTCGCGGAAGATCTCGTCGCTGACGCCGGCGCTGAGGTAGATGTAGGGTTTGGTGGCCGCGTCACCGGCCGCGCGAAACAGTCGCATGGCTTCCTCTTGTGAATAAGCGGCTTTGCCCTTGAAGGCCTTGCTGCCCTCCACAAAAGCCATGTCCACCGGCACTTCCACCTTCAACACATCCACGCCGTATTGTGGCTTTGTAAACTCCGCCACGTATGCCGTCACATAGTCGGGTTTCTTTTGCGCAAACTCAAACTTGTCATTGATATTATCGTCGTAGGCGATGCACTCCAGGAAGAAGGACACATCGTTGGCCGCGCACTCGTCGCCGATGCGTTCGATGAAGGCGTGCTTGCCCTCATTAATGTGCGCATCCTCGGCCGGGGTGTAATACAGCAGCACCTTAATCGCATTGGCACCCGCCGCGACCAGCCGGCGCACACTCCATTGCGACAACAGATCGGGCAGCCGGCCCGGTGTGGCCGCGTCGTAGCCGGTCTTCTCGTAGGCCAGCAATACACCTCGACCTGGCGCGCGAACTTCGATGGCGGGCAGGCCATATTCCGGGTCCAGCAAAATGGCGCTGGCGTGAGGGGTCAGAATCTTTGAGACCGCTATTTTGAATTGAACCAGATCTTCGGTGGTTGCGTCGGCCCCCCGCGCCTTGGCGATGGATTTTTGCAGCGAACCGCGCTGGTCCATAGCAGCTGCAGCGATGATGCCGTTGGCATTGGCCAGCGTGTTGATGCCGTTGAACTTGCCCTGAGTCAGTTTAATTTTTGCCATAGTATGAATTCTCGTAACCGCTTGATCTGATCTGATCACTGTGTCTCTTCGCGTTCCTGCGCCTGCCAAAACGCCTCATCCTTGGCGCGTTTTTGGGCAAGTTTGTAGGCCAATAGCCGGTGGAGTTGCCGGCTGCGGCGCAACTGGGGCCACCGCAGCACGATCACGACCAACACAACCACGATGATTTGCGCCGCTACCGCCAGCGCAATCGTGCCCTCCCGGCCCGTCACATAATCCGGCACAAAATACACCGTGCCGCTTTGTGGTGGATACGATAGCACGTACCGTCCGGCTTCTGGAAAGCCAAAGGTGATTATGGCCCGGCCTGGCACCGTTACAGGATCGTATGGCCGCACCCCGCGCAACACGGTACTGCCATCAATGGTTTTGGGTGGCGCTTGTCCTGTTGGCAGGTCTTGCGTCCCGGTCAGTTGCGCGCTCATCCAACCCACGCCGATGCCTTCAAGCATGTTGGCCCGGCTGAGCACCTGTCTGTCATCGGTGAAGACTGCGTATTGTCCGGCTCGATCTACCCTCACAATCGGGTTGGTTTGGTAGAGCGACAGGGTTTGGATTTCACTCGCACTCACGGTCGGCGTCATTCCCAGTAGGGATGGCAGGAATAGCACAGGTGCGCCCAGCCATTTGACTGCCTCAATGGGCGCACGAAAGAACCCCACGATCAGCGCTATCACGAGCAGCCCGATGACGCCGGACAGCGTTTGCTTCAACTTCGAAAACGACTGCATGGTTTTAGCGCGAAGTTAATCCTGGCCGTTGGCATAGAGGTCAAAATCGCATTACGCGGCCGGCGCTTCTGCAATCTGGCATGCAGCCACGTGGGTGGTCAGGGCCTCTTCCAGAATGTCCAGCTCTTCCTGGGTGGTGTAAATCTGCACCGACAGACGCGCAATTTTTACGCCGTTCCAGTTGATCATCGGCATCTCGATGCGATAGTGCTCGCGCATGATCTCGCCGAGTTTGCCCATGTCGGTGTTGTCGGGCAACCGGATCGGCACCAACTGGCTGAACCATTCGAAATCGTCGGGGCAGATGGAGGTGGTGCCGAAATGGTGCTCCAACATGCGCTTGGTTTGCAGGGCCATGGCATTGCAACGTGCGCGCACGGCGTCCCAATCGTGCGCGTGCATGTAGTCGATGGCGTATGGCACGGTCAGAAAGCCAGTGACATCGCGTGTGCCAAATTGCTCCACGTAATCCACCATCGGCTTGGTCGAGCGCTCGTTGGGCAGCCAGCCGTGGCCGACAATCATCGGCTCAATCATCGACTGCACTTCCGGCCGGGCATACAAAAATGCTGTGCCCTTGGGCGAGCACATCCACTTGTGGCAGTTGCCGGTATAGAAATCGGCCCCCACCTCATCCAGCGACAGATTGCGCTGACCCGGCACGTGCGCGCCATCGATGACGGTGAGGATGCCTTCGGCGCGTGCGCGTTCGCACACAGCCTGCACGGGGAATGTCAGCGCCGTGGGTGAAGTGGTGTGGCTGAGATAGATCACCTTCGTGCGCGGCGTCACGCCCGTCCACAGTTGCTCGATGAAATTCTCGGTCGAGGTCAGCGGCACTCGGATCGGATGGTTGATATAGACAGCACCCGCCTTCTGGCAATTGAACTGCCAGGCGTGGTTGCATGCGCCGTATTCGTGGTTGGTGGTCAACACTTCATCGCCTGGCTGCAACCAACTGCGCAACGAGTGCGTGACCGCGTTGACGCCCATGGTGGCGTTGGTGACAAAGCCCAGCCGGTCCTGAGTGGTGTGCAGGTAGTCGGCCAGCTTGGTGCGGGC
>JBBQST010000440.1:0-3833 GCA_038213625.1 Thermoflexales bacterium | reverse complement strand
CATCAGCGAGGCCAATCCGCTCAGCGGCAGCGGCTGTTGGTTTTTGCGCTCCGATTCCGCCCAGGACATTCACACTCGCTATTCCTATCTGCACGCCAAGTTCGCCATCATTGATCAGCAACAACTCATTGTCAGTTCCGAGAACTTCGGCATGAATGGCATGCCCTTCGACAACAAAGCCGACGGCACCGTAGGGCACCGTGGCGTGGTGGCGGTGGTCAGTTCGCCCGAACTCATCGCCCGGGCCAGCGCCATCTTCGAGGCCGACAGCGCCGAAACCAATCGTGACATCGCGCATTGGTGTGGCGCTTGTGCGCCGTATAGCTCACCGGCGCTGGGGTTCGTGCCAGTGTATACGACCGGCGGCGTCAGCTACACCGTGGGCTTTGTGCCACTGGTTGTCGACACCGCGTTATCAATGAGCCTGAGCACCTCGCCCGAAAGCCATGTGCGCTCGGCACATAGCATTTTCAGTGTGCTGAATCAGGCCGGAGCGGGTGATGAGGTGTTGGTGCAGGAGCTGGATGAGCCGACCTACTGGGGCCGCTCAACCAGCACACCGACCGATGATCCCAATATACGATTGCAGGCTATTTTGGACGCCGCAGCTCGTGGTGCGCGCATTCGAATTGCGCTGGATGCGTTCTATGACGACCCAGACGCGGCGCGCAGCAATTCCGCCACAGTGAGCTATCTACACGAACTGGCTCGAGCTCGTGGCTGGGACATACAGGCGATTCGCGCCGATGTGACCGGCCGCGGCATCCACAACAAAATGATTCTGGTGCGCCTCGGCCAGCGGCACTTCTCACAAATCGGCTCGTGGAATGGCAGCGAAACCAGCGCCAAACGCAACCGCGAGATGAGTCTGCTCATCGAATCCAAATATGCCTATGACTATCTGAGCAACATGTTTTGGGCCGACTTCTGGCATGCCCAACCCATATATATGCCGATGCTGCTCAATGGCTATGAATCTCGGGCCATTACGCATCCGTTGATCAGTGAAGTGCTGTTCAACCCCGCCGGCCAGGACGAGATCGGCCGCGAGTGGATCGAGATTTACAACCCCAGCGCCAGCACACTAAGCCTGGCCGGCTACAAGATTGGCGACGCGAGCGGTCTGACGGGCAACCTGGGTGATGGTCGCTACATCTTTCCAGCCGATGCCGTGCTTGCGCCGTTTGGCGTGATGGTGATTGCCGAGAATGCGGCCCTAGTGCAACAGGATTGGGGGGTGGTGCCAACATTTGAGTTAAGTGACTACGACCCGGCTGTGCCACAACTCACCCTCGACCCCTCATCCATTACAGGCACGATGAACCTGGCCAACGCCGGCGATGAAGTCGTGTTGTGGGGGCCGGATGGTTCAGTGGTTGACGCGGTCACGTGGGGAACCAGCGTGTTTACAGGGGCAGTGCCGTTCCCAATTGGGGTGAGCGTGGGAAACCACACTTTGCAGCGCTGGCCACCGGCTCAGGACACCGACAATTGTGCAATTGACTTTCGCGAACAAAATTTGCCAACATTGGGGCTTGTGCCGTAGAGGCATTTCGCTATACTTCAGACCGGCTCAGTCACAAGAAGAAAGCAAGAGACTGTCATTCTGAGAGGCCTAACGATGAAAGGCCCTTCTCCCCCCCTCGCGGGTTTTTTGTCCGATGGGCTTCTCAGAATGCCCATCTCTTGCTTTACTTTTGAAGATGTGAGAGCCCCCCCACGCTTAAATTGTTGCCCAGACAATGCATTTTCCACTCGTCATTCTCGAAGATTATTTTTAGACTTTAACTGCAATCTGCTTTGAAATCGGCGTAATTCAAACCTCTGTTCGATTGGCAGCCGGCAACACTTCTGCGATACTTGAATGCATGAACCTCTCACGACGCAAGCTACTGAAACTAAGCGGCGGCATTCTGGCAGCGGCGCCGTTTGTGCGGATTGCGACACCGGCCTACGCCCAGACTGCGGACCCCCTCAGCCCCTTGATCCACCCGCTGGGCCGGGCATTTATTCGCGGCAATATTCTCGAAAAGCCTGAGCCCAAAGCCAGGGTCATCAGCAGCTTTAAAGCGGGCGAGCTGATCGAACTCGCGGGCCAGATCGTTGGCGTTGGACCCACCTCCTATAACCCGATTTGGTATGAGACTCAGGACGGCGGCTATGTCCATTCTGCGCTGGTGCTGCCCTGCGATGACGTGCTCAACAAACCGGTTGAGACGATTGGCGAAGGGGGTGCCTGGGGTGAAATTACCGTGCCAATCGCGCCGGGACGAGCCTCGGCCAACCCCGAAGCCGGGCAACGGTTTCCAGCCTATTACGGCCTGATCGTCAAAATTATTGCCGTGCATGAAGGCACAGACAAGAATCTATGGTACGAGATGAAGGAGGACAAGTGGAGCATCAACAAAGCGCCTTCGTTCTTCCTATCTGAGCAGGTACGCATCGTCCCGCCCGAGGAATTCGACACGCTTTCGCCCAATATTCCGGTCGCCAAACACATCGAAGTGAACCTGAAAAAGCAGGAGGCCGTGGCGTTTGAGGACAGCGTGGCCGTGAAGACTTTCCGCATCGCCAGCGGTATGGGCGGCTATTCGACCCCGGTTGGCGAGCATTGCATCTACGTCAAAACCCCCGGCCAGCGCATGGCCGGCGGCACCTCCGACGACAACAGCGCCTACAACCTGCCCGCCATTCCGTGGATCTCGTATTTCACGCCGGTGGGTCATGCCTTTCACGGCACCTACTGGCACAACGACTATGGCCGGCCGCGCAGCCACGGTTGCGCCAACGTGTCTTCGGACGATGCCAAGTGGATCTTCCGCTGGTCGCACCCCATCGTCGATTATTTCTCAGAGGATGGGTTTAGCACTGTCACCTCCAAGGCCGATCGGACAACCCAGGGGACACGCGTGATTGTGACCGCAGGGTAGCCGGATAAATTACGCGATCACTCAGGCCGAGGTCGGCAGCGCTTAATGGGCGGTGTCCGTGACCTCGGCCATTTTGTCGGCTGCTTTCTCGTCAGCCCCGGCGCCAGCCACTTCAATCGGCACGGTTGGAATGTTGGCCACGACGGCGCTGTCCTGGCCACGCGCCTGACTGCGCAATTCATCGCGCACTAACTCCTGCATCCGCTCCATCGCCCGATGCGCAAACCGCTTTTGCACCCGCCGGCCCAACAGCCGGAAGCCAATGCGAATAAAAATATTGCGGATTTCGCCGGTTTGTGAAAACGCGTGAATGTGAAAGGCCACCTTGCCCGTGTTGAGCCATTTCACCACCGTAAAGTCGATCTGACCGCGCTCGTAGTGGCCCTGCAAGGTGCGATAGTTAAATCCCCACACCCGCTGTTGGCCCCCGCCCTGCGGATCCTCGCGTTCTTCGTCGATGACATTGCCCACGCGCACACCAAAGTAGAAGGTGAGGCCGTAGGCATGCGCACGCAATAGCATGACCCGCTTCTCCAGCGCATCCTCCGGCACAAAAATCCCCGTCACAATATTGGGATCGGGAAATTTGTAGTCGTGGATCATGCGTTTGGCAATTTCCCACGGCCCGGATGGAATGGGCGCGCCAGGGGGCTCATTCGGCAACTCAGCCTCGTAGTCGTCCACCCGCCAGCCGCTCGCCTCGTTGTAATCGTGCGTCTTCTCCCACTCAAAATTCAAGGGCAGATCTGCCAGCGCGTTGATTTGAGCTTGATACGTCTTCCAGGTTGGCAGCGATGTTGTATTGGCATCGGTGGGCTTGTTGCGCCTAAACCGCATGAGGCGCGGCCCCCTCGTCCGCATTTTCAGCCACCTCTTTGAAGTCAGGCTTGCCAGGCTGATCGG